>JAFZQP010000118.1 GCA_017620345.1 Lachnospiraceae bacterium | reverse complement strand
TCTTGTGGAGAGGATCAGGATAATGATAGAGGAAAAACTCGTTCCGCCGGAATCTATACTTGTCATTACATTTTCGAAAAAAGCAGCGGAAGAAATGAAGACCAGGTTTAACAGACGCATCGAACCTGCACATTATCCGGTAACGTTCGGTACATTTCACGCAGTTTTCTATCATATACTTTTGGAAGATGATCCGGATGTGGGATGCCTGATCACAGAAGATGAACAGATGAGAATTGTTACGGAAGTGATGAAACCGTTCTGTAATACTTCGAAATTGTTTGACCACAAGGATACGGAGATAATGCTCGGTATGATAAGTGCATATAAAAATCACGGGAAAGAATTCTACGAACGAAATGAATACGGCAGGAATATGACTGAGCAGGAGCGGGCCGAATTTGAGCATATCATGGAAAGATATGAACGGTCATGCAGACAGGAAGGATTGATCGATTTTGATGATATGATCATGCTCTGCGCAAAACTTCTTTATAAGCATGAGAGCGTGCTTCGAAAATGGCAGAGCATATACAGGTACATACTCGTAGATGAGTTCCAGGATATAAATGACGGACAGTATAATGTCCTGCGGCTCCTTGCGGGAGACAGTATGAATGTGTTCGCGGTAGGGGACGATGACCAGTCGATATATGCTTTCCGGGGTTCGCGTCCGCAGCTTATGAAAAAGTTCGTCCATCAGTATGCCGGCTGCCGGCAGGTCACGCTTACGATGAACTACAGATGTTGTGAAAATGTTATAGGCGCAGCGGATACGGTCATAAGACATAACAGCGACAGGTTCACACGCCCTATGCAGCGCCATCTTCCGTCAAAGGACGGCGGCATAGTTGAGATCATAAATGCGCAGAACACGGACGTTCAGGCTGAATTTGTATGCGATATGATAAGCGGTCTTATTGATAACGGAACTTATGAACTGCAGGACATCGCAGTACTGTACAGAAGTTCCCACTGCGCCTCAATGTTCATAAAGAGAGCAAGAGAGCGCAATATACCGCTTGATATACGATCTGATACGGAAACTGTTTCAATTGAACAGAGAATTCACGAGGCGTATATCAGAGCACACTTACATACCGCAATACGTGCCGATTTTTTTCTGATAATGAACAATCCGAAAAGAGGACTGTCGAGGGAAGCGTTATGTGTTGATACGGGAAATTATATCGAAGATCTTAAGACATATTATGCAGAGGATCCTGAAAAACTAAAGAAAGTGTCGGAACTTGAGGATATGATCGAAAACTACGATCAGAATGAGCAACCCGACAATAAACCGGGGAATAACAGTAAGACAGGCGTCAATGTCATGACCGCACATGCATCGAAGGGGCTGGAATATAAATGTGTATTTATCATCGGACTGCAGGAGGGACTGTTCCCGCATTACAAGAACATGGATGAGATACCGGCCGAAGAGGAGAGACGGCTTATGTACGTTGCGATGACGAGGGCAAAAGAGCGTCTTTATATGTGCACCGTAAGTTCGGAACATGGTAAACGTGCATCAAGGTTCGCAAATGAAGCGATGTAAAAGAAAGAGTATATAACGGACATAATAAAACTGTCCCTGATATAACAGGGACAGCACCGGTCAATCTTTCATCAATTCGAATTCCTGATTATCCAGATACTCATCAAACGCATCGGCAACCGCATCGTATTCCTCGTCGTCCTCAATGTAGACAAGCTCGGGTTCGGCGTTCGGGTCATCGGGATCCTCTTTGTAGCCGTAGAACCAGACTTCGCCTTCTGTTGCCTGACCTTCATCGTCAAGAGGAAGGAGTACTATGTAGTCCTTTTCGCTGATCGTAAGTATGGTGACGATGGCGCATGTAACCTTTTTGCCGTCCATCAGTTCTATCTCAACAGTCATGTCAGTATCATCAAATTCTTCGTTTGTGCCCATTTCAGACTCCTTTTCGTTTGGATCCCGTAAGATCAGAATTTCGCTGATTATACCACATAAACAATACAATAAGCAATCAGTACGGCTGTTTTCCTTGAAAATATGCAAGTTTTTCATTATAATCATATGGTATGCGATATTCCGGAACAACAAAATCATCAAACACGACTGAGATAAAGAATCATAAGACGGGAAGCGGTTATCCGCTTGGAGCATGTCCGACGGAAAACGGTGTGATGTTTTCCGCATATCTTCCTTACAGAAAGTCTTTTGAACTGATCATATTCAACAGCCGCGGTGAAATAAAGGATCATGTCAATATGCTCGACCATATGCTTGCGTCGGGTGTTGTTTCATGTATTGTTGAAGGCCCCTGGGAAGAAGATGATTCATACTGCTTTGAGATAGACGGGGTGCGAACGAGTGATCCGTTCATGCGTAATTCTACAGCTTTAAGGAAGTTCGGCGACCACGTATCCGATATAGATAACGGAAGACTCTGCCTTCGTGATTTTGACTGGGAAGGTGATGATATACTTCACATCCCTTATGACCGTGTCATTGCTTATCAGCTTCACGTAAGAGGATTTACCGCACACTCTTCATCAAAGGTAAGGGCAAGAGGAAAGTATGCGGGGATAATTGAGAAGATCCCGTATTTTTGTGAACTCGGGATCAATCAGATTGTTCTTATGCCCAGTTATGAATTCGATGAGATCATACGTCCGGGCAGCAGGAATAACTCAATGGACAACCTTGACTACAGGACGGATCCCGCCAAGACCGACAAGCCTCGGATAAATCTGTGGGGCTTTACCCGCGGTATGTATTATATGCCCAAAGCCGCATATTCGGAAGGCGATCCGGTAAACGAATTCAAGGAGATGGTAAAAAGCCTTCATGCGGCGGGGATAGAAGTCATAATGAGATTCTATTTTCCGGACAGCGCCAACAGGACATTCATTCCGTCCATACTCCGGTTCTGGGCATATGAATACCATATTGATGGATTTTTCCTTATGGGGTCGGATATCCCGATGGATATGATAGCTTCGGACGTATACCTTAACGACCGTAAGATATACAATAATTTCTTTGACAAAGACGGTATCACACACAGGAAGTACGGATTTAACCCTAACATGGCATTTGTCAATTCCGATTTCATGAACACGTGCCGCAGGTTCTTAAAGAGCGATGAGGATCAACTGTCTGATTTTCTGTACAGACAACGCCTTAATCCTTCCGATGTGCATACGGTCAATTATATGACCGATTATTACGGATTCACGCTCAATGACCTTGTGTCATATGATTATAAGCATAACGAAGCGAATGACGAAGATAACAACGACGGTGAGAATTTCAACTACAGCTGGAACTGTGGTGCGGAAGGTACATCCCGGAGAAAATCGATCATCTCTCTTCGTACAAAACAGATAAAAAATGCTCTCGTTTTCCTGATGCTTGCACAGGGAACGCCGATGCTGTGCGCAGGCGATGAGTTCCTAAACAGCCAGCACGGAAACAACAACCCGTATTGTCAGGACAACGAGATTGGATGGGTCGTATGGAAGAGTAATAACAGGATAGAGGAAATACGAGGTTTTGTGAGGATGCTTATAAACCTTCGCAAAGAACATCCGATACTTCATCCCGACAGGGAGTTCCGTTTGATGGATTATGCTGCTTGCGGATTTCCGGATCTGTCATATCATGGGGATCAGGCATGGAATCCGAAATATTATAACCATCTGCGTCATATCGGCGTGATGATATGCGGCAAGTATGCAAGGCTTACGAGAACGCGCGAGGATGATTTTTTCTATATGGCTTATAACATGCACTGGGAGGATCATACATTTGCGCTGCCCAAACTCCCCAAGGGGCTTAAATGGTCGGTATGTTTTATGACCTGTGATGATACGGCAGGCGCCGTGATATATGATACACTAGGCGGAACGCACGAAAACGTGACGGTTCCCGACCGTACGGTCGCTGTTCTTGTATCGGTTGAAGACAAGGATGCTATAAAAGATATAAAAACGGAAAAGAGGTCTGATAAGAAATGATAGGTGATAAAAAGGTATTGTTCTCCGGCATGCAGGCTACCGGTAATCTTACACTCGGCAACTACCTCGGAGCACTTATGAACTGGGTAAAACTTTCGGATGATCATGAATGCTTTTATTCGGTCGTAGACATGCATTCCATAACAGTCCGTCAGGAGCCGGCGGAACTTCGGAAGAGGGCGCGTAAGCTCCTGATGCTTTATATTGCCGCGGGACTCGATCCGGAGAAGAACTGTATATATTTTCAGTCACATGTATCGGGACATGCAGAACTGGCATGGATACTCAACTGCTTCACATATATGGGTGAACTGTCAAGAATGACGCAGTTCAAGGATAAATCATCCAAGCATGCGGATAATATAAACGCAGGACTGTTTACATACCCTGTTCTGATGGCGGCAGACATTCTCCTGTATCAGGCTGACGTTGTTCCGGTCGGTATCGATCAGATGCAGCATCTTGAACTGACCAGGGATATCGCACAGCGTTTTAACGGCATATACGGGGATGTGTTTACTGTTCCCGAACCATACATCGGTAAGGTCGGAGCCAAGATTATGAGTCTTCAGGATCCTTCAAAGAAGATGAGCAAATCAGATGAAAATCCGAACGCCAGCATTTATCTTATGGACGATCCGGATACGATCATGCGCAAGTTCAAACGTGCCGTCACAGACTCGCTCGGAGCTGTCAGATACAACGAAGAAGAGCAGCAGGGCATATGCAATCTGATGGACATTTACAGTGCCTGCACCGGCAAAACGCGTGATGAGATCGAGGCGGAATTTGAAGGAAAGGGTTACGGGGATTTCAAGACGGCCGTCGGAGAGAGCGTTGTTGAAATACTCCGTCCTCTGCAGGAGAGGGTTGCAGACCTTGAGAAGAACAAGGATTACGTTGATAGGATAATTAAAGACAATGCGGAAAAGGCTCAGTATGTGTCGAACAAGACACTCCGCAAGGTACAGAAGAAAGTGGGATTTCCGGAAAAGATAAGGTAAGATTTAGGCTTTTGCCTTTTCGGAAGGATTTCTGGACAGTATATTTATAAGGATCAGTATGATCAGAACGAGCAGGAATAAGACCGTCGAAAGTGCGTACATTTCGGGTTTTATTCCTTTTTTCAATTCTCCGTATATGAGTGTTGAGAGCGTATTGACGCCTGCACCTTTTGTAAAATACGTGATCACAAAATCATCCATGGACATCGTTACAGCCATGAAGAATCCGGCAAGGATACCCGGTGCGAGATCCGGCATTATGACTTTTGTAAATGCATAGGAGCTTGTGGCTCCGAGATCTCTTGCGGCTTCGAACTGGCGGATGTCCATAGTCTCGAGTTTGGGCAGTATACATAAAATAACATACGGTATATTAAACGTGATGTGTGAGATCAGCACACTCATAAATCCGAGCGGGAACAGCCTTACAAGCCACAGCATCAGCGCGATACCCGTTACGATGTCGGCATTTAGCAGAGGTATGTTCGTAAAGAACATCATGATCTTATAATCCCTTTTTTTCATCGCATATATTCCGATCGAAGCCATCAGCCCGATGACGCTTGCGATCGCTGCTGCAAGGAGCGCCAGCCCGACAGTAGTACCGAAAGCTTTCATTATCAGGGTATTATCGAATAAAGTCCTATACCATCTGAAAGAAAATCCGCCCCATTTTACACGCGACTTCGAGCCGTTAAAGCTGAGCACGATGAGTACGAGAATCGGCGTGTACAGAAACAGTATTATAAGTCCGATATAGATTTTTCCGAGTGTTTTTCTGATCATATCACAAGCCCGCTGTCGGAAGATGATGTGGCTCTTCCGAATATGAGAGTAGTCAGAAGTACAAATACCATGAGCGTAACGGACAGACCGGATCCGAGGTTCCAGTTCATCGTTACGGAGAATTCCTGTTCTATAACATTGCCGAGCAGCTGGATCTTGCCGCCGCCGAGAACATTGGCGATAACAAATTCAGTCATCGACGGAACAAATACCATCGTGATACCGCTTCCGATCCCGGAAAGGGAGAGCGGCAGAAGTATCCTGGTCAGGACCGTCAGCCTGTTTGCTCCAAGGTCTTTGGAAGCCTCGATGATATCATCGGGGATCGCGAGAACACAGTTTAATATCGGAAGGAGCATATACGGCAGATAATCATATACCATTCCGAGAACGATCGCATAGGGCGTGTTGATGATCGAAATAGGGGCAAGATGCAGATGACCGAGAATGTTGTTGATTATACCGTTCTTGGATATGAGCATCTGGATCGAAAGTATCCTGAGAATGAAGTTCATCCACATCGGAAGTATCATTATGAAGATCATGATCTTTTTGCTGCCCAGCCTTGATGATCGCAATATAAGGGCCGCAGGATAGGAGATCAGTATGCATACGAGCGAGCAAATGAATGCAAGCTCTAAAGACAGCCAGAGAGCCTTCTTGTGAACGCTGTCAAATATCGCAAGGAGGTTTTCTGCAGTTATACCGTTGTCGCCGGTAAGTGCTTTTGCGATAACAAAAATAAGCGGGATAACGGTAAATCCCACAACCCACAGAACATATGGAATTGACAGTATCTGCATTTTTTTTCGATTCATACCGTACCTGCGGGATAATCATCCGGATTCAATATCTCTTCATCCTCAGACTGAGGTTTATGCATTATCTGGAAATTGTCGGGTATGACATTGATGCCGACATATGCTCCGACCGGGAAATTCTGGGTTGTATGTACCATGAAATTGATACCGATGGCTGATTCAACCTGGATCTCATAGTGAACACCTTTAAAAATAACGGACGTTACCGTACCTGTGGTCTGTCCTTTTTCAGGCGCGATCAGTTCGACATCCTCAGGACGTATCACGACATCGACGGGTTCGTTCTTTTCAAAACCGGCATCGACACATTTGAAGTTCTGTCCGTTTATCGCAACCAGCCTGTCTTCAAGCATGATTCCGTCGATTATATTGCTCTCACCGATAAAGTCTGCAACAAATGCATTCGTAGGCTCGTTGTAAATGTCCTCGGGTGTTCCGATCTGCTGAATATAACCCTGGTTCATGACAACGATCGTGTCGGACATCGTAAGTGCTTCTTCCTGATCATGAGTTACATATATGAAAGTGATACCGAGCTCGTTCTTGAGACGGATGAGTTCGTACTGCATCTCCTGGCGAAGTTTCAGATCGAGAGCACCGAGGGGCTCATCAAGGAGCAGGACCTTAGGCTCGTTTACGATAGCACGGGCTATCGCGATACGCTGCTGCTGCCCGCCGGAAAGTGAATCGGGCATACGGTTTTCAAATCCCGGTAGGTTTACAAGCTCGAGTGCGTATTTGATCTTTTCTTTAATATACTCATCGGATTTCTTTTTGATCTTGAGACCGAACGCGATATTGTCGGCGATCGTCATATGAGAAAAAAGTGCGTATTTCTGAAAAACGGTATTAAGCTGCCTTTGATTGGGAGGAAGCTTTGTGATATCAACTCCGTCAAAGTATACATTACCGATATCGGGAGTCTCAAAACCGCCGATTATTCGAAGGATCGTAGTCTTTCCGCAGCCCGAAGGCCCGAGAAGCGTAATGAATTCATTTTCCCTTATATACAGATCAAGCTCATCAAGGACGAGGTTGCCCCCGAAGGATTTGGAAATGTTCTTCAGTTCGATTAGTTTTTTGCTCAATGCATTATCCTCCGATAACGATGATCCTGAAAAAAATCAGTAAAGCAAATTATACAGTATATGATTTCGAAAATAAATAAGATTATTTAATTTCTTGTTACCGGTTTTTAAAGAGCATCAATATATAGCGATTGACTTTTCACACCAAAGAGCGGAAAATTACTCTGTATGAGTACGCAGGCTGAAAAAACAACAGAAAAACCCGATAAATTCGTTGCATATGTATCAACGTATACAAGGAATGCCGAGATCGGTATCTATGTTTATGATATAGATGTTAAGAACGGCAGATTCACTGAGAAGGATAAGGTCAAGATAACCAATTCTTCTTATATAACTCTGTCTCATAACGGAAAGTATCTGTACGCTATTACCGATCTGGGAGTAGAAAGTTATAAGATCAAGGCTGACGGAACGCTTGTCAATACGGGAACGGCTTCGATCAACGGTATGAGAGGATGCTATCTGTCTTCTGATTATGAAGATAAATATCTTTTCGTTGCCGGATATCATGATGCGAAGGTTACAGTCCTGAAGATCAATAACGACGGTACAGTCGGGGAGATAACCGATGAGATCTTTTCCGCGGGACTTGGAAGTATAATTGAAAGATCATTCCTGCCTCACGTGACATGTGTTAAGATGACCAGGGATAATAAATATCTGTGCGCATGCGACAGCGGGATGGATCAGGTTAAAGTTTATGAGTTCGATTCAAAAACAGGAAAGCTTAAATTTAAGGATATGATCCACTGCGACCAGCACAGTGCGCCGAGATATATCAAGTTCCATAAGAACGGTAAATTTGCATATGTTATACATGAGGTCGCCTGCAAGATAGACATATATTCATATTCGAATGAAAAGGGTATACCGGACTTTGAGAGGATTGGATCGGTATCTACTCTGAATGAAGATTATAAAACTTCGGGAAGCATAGCATGCGCGATGAAGTTCTCTTTTGACCATAAGCTTCTTATGGCATCTGTTGCGGGAAGCAACAGTGTTACCATATACAAAGTAAATGACAAAACAGGGATGCTAGATAAAAGACTGTGCCTTCCGGTTTCGGGTGATTATCCGAAGGATGTTGCATTCTTCCCGGACTGCAAACATATAGTAAGCATCAATCATGAATCGGATACGATGAGTTTTTTCAATCTCGATCTTAAGAAAGATATAATCGTACTTAACGGACCTTTTATGAAGCTGCCCAGTGGCAACTGTGTGTTGGTTAATAAACTATGAGACCGATAACTTATTACATCGACAAGTTCATAACATTCGCATATATCGCAGCCCTTGCCGGAGGCGTTCTTACGTGTACCACGCTTGATACGAAAGCGGCAGATGCGAACAAGAGGGTTGTTAACATCAGAAGCGTTGCATCGACATCGGATATCGATCATATGTCGGCGGATGATTTTCTACTTGATACGGAAAAGGCTGCCGATAAGGAAGACCTTCGCGAGTATCTTGATAAGCTGAAGAAAAACGGTGTTAACGAGAAAAACACCGATGCCGATGATGATTCCCTTGATGATGAGGCAATGTGGGAAGATGAAAAGCCTGCGGAAGATTCCGAAGAGGCACCTGCTGATGATAAGCAGATCAAGATCGATCCCGATGACTGGCATCTGATGCTCGTCAACAAACAGAATCCCGTTCCTGAAGATTTTGAGGTATCTCTTGCCAAGATAAACGGATCTATGTATGCGGACGAGAGGATCATTGAAGATATATACAGGATGATGGATGCTGCGGATGCTGACGGTGTGGATCTTATGATCTGCAGCGCATACAGATCATATGACAGACAGAGAACTCTGTTCAATAACAAGATAAACAAGCTCATGGGACAGGGCATGACATATCTCGAAAGCTACAAAGTCGGCTCAATGAGCGTTACCGTACCCGGCACAAGCGAGCATCATCTCGGACTTGCGCTTGATATACTGACCGGATCATATACTGAAATGGATGACGGGTTCGGAGAAACCGAGGCGGGCAAATGGCTTGCCGCAAACTGCGCTGATTACGGTTTCATATTAAGATATCCCGAAGGTAAGGAAGAGATAACGGGTATCATATACGAGCCGTGGCATTTCCGTTATGTCGGACAGCAGTATGCAAAGGACATCATGGAGCGCGGAGTGTGTCTTGAAGAATACGTAAAGGGCGATTTTTGATGTACAAAGTACTTGGTACCTGCGGCAGGGCCAAGAGATGTGAATTTACAACTGTTCACGGAACGGTAGAGACCCCCGTGTTCATGAATGTCGGAACAGCTGCAGCAATCAAAGGTGCCGTATCTACCGAAGACTTACATCAGCTCGGCTGCCAGATACAATTATCAAATACATATCATCTGCATGTCCGTCCGGGAGATGAGATCATCAAAAAACTCGGCGGGCTGCATCGATTCATGGTCTGGGACAGACCTATACTTACCGATTCGGGTGGATTTCAGGTTTTCTCACTTGCATCTCTTCGCAAGATCAAGGAAGAGGGAGTATACTTTAATTCCCACGTCGACGGACGAAAGATATTCATGGGTCCGGAACAATCAATGCAGATACAGTCAAATCTCGGAAGCACGATAGCAATGGCATTTGATGAATGTCCTTCTTCGCTTGCCGACAGATCATATGTGCAGGCTTCTGTCGACAGGACAACAAGGTGGCTTTCAAGATGTAAGGATGAGATGAAGCGCCTAAACGGGCTTGATGATACGATCAATAAAGAGCAGCTGCTGTTCGGTATCAACCAGGGCGCGGTCTATCCCGATATCAGGATAGAACATGCAAAACGTATATCGGACATGGATCTTCCCGGTTATTCGATCGGAGGGCTGGCTGTAGGCGAACCCAATGAAGTCATGTATGACATTCTGGATCAGGTTGTACCTTACCTTCCGCAGGATAAACCGACATACCTTATGGGAGTCGGGACGCCGCGGGATATTCTTGAAGGAGTATCAAGGGGTGTCGACTTCTTTGACTGCGTGTATCCTTCAAGAAACGGACGTCACGGACATCTGTATACGAACAGGGGAACAGTCAGGCTCCTTAATGCCAAATATGAACTTGATGACCGCCCTATAGAGGAAGGATGTACATGCCCTGCATGCCGGACATATTCGAGAGCATATATAAGACATCTTCTAAAAGCAAAGGAAATGCTCGGTATGCGGCTGTGTGTGATGCATAACCTGTATTTTTACAACAAAATGATGGAAGAGATCAGGGATGCGCTTGATAAAGGTGAATTTGAATCGTACAAAAAGCGCAAACTTGCCGGAATGGAAGAGAATAATGAAAATCAGTCTTGAAACATCATTTGCAGTTGTGTATTATTATTCAGAAAGTCAAAAGGCTTTGTTTTAAACAGAAATCGGAGGATTGTTCATGGATTCAGTAGTATTAGCTGCCACATCGGGCGGAACCGGAAGCATATTGATAATGGTTCTTTATATCGCGATATTCGGTGTCGCGATCTATTTCCTTATGGTAAGACCGCAGAAGAAAGAACAGAAGAGAATGGATGCACTTCTGTCTACTATGGCACCGGGAGACTCGGTACTTACTACAAGCGGATTTTACGGAGTTGTCATTGATGTTACAGATGACAGCGTGATCGTCGAGTTCGGAAATAACAAGAACTGTCGAATACCGATGCAGAAATCAGCCATTACACAGGTTGAGAAGCCAGAGGATGCTGCAACCGGGGAATGATCCTTATATATGATACACTTAAGGATGTCCTCTTCGGACATCCTTATATTTTAGGTAAGGTAAAGTAAATTTACTGCATAATAAAACGAAAGGTATAATCTATGAAAAGCGATTCGGTAAAAAAAGGCAGTGCACAGGCACCGCACAGATCATTGTTTAATGCACTGGGATTTACTCAGGAGGAAATGGACAGGCCGCTCGTCGGTATCGTAAGCTCGTACAATGAGATAGTTCCCGGACATATGAATCTTGATAAGATCGTAAATGCCGTAAAACAGGGCGTCGCGATGGCAGGAGGTACTCCGGTCGTATTTCCCGCGATAGCCGTATGTGACGGCATAGCGATGGGACATATCGGAATGAAATATTCTCTCGTTACAAGAGATCTGATAGCGGATTCAACTGAGTGTATGGCGATCGCCCATCAGTTTGATGCACTTGTTATGGTACCGAACTGCGACAAGAACGTACCCGGGCTTCTTATGGCAGCTGCAAGAGTCAACGTTCCGACCGTGTTCGTATCGGGAGGTCCGATGCTTGCCGGACACGTTATGGGAAAAAAGAGAAGCCTCTCATCAATGTTTGAAGCAGTCGGAGCACAGGCAGCTGGAAAGATGACTGATGATGAAGTGTGTGAATTTGAACGCAAGGTATGCCCGACATGCGGATCATGCTCGGGAATGTATACGGCCAATTCGATGAACTGCCTTACCGAGGCGCTCGGAATGGGACTTGCCGGAAACGGTACGATACCTGCTGTATATTCCGAAAGGATAGCACTTGCAAAACATGCGGGAATGGCAGTTATGGAACTGTACAGAAAGAACATCTGCCCGCGCGATATAATCACAAAAGATTCCATAATGAACGCACTTACCGTTGATATGGCACTCGGATGCTCGACCAATTCGATGCTCCATATCCCGGCAATAGCGCATGAGATCGGATTTGATTTTGACATAACGATGGCAAATGAAGTTTCGGAAAAGACCCCGAATCTGTGTCATCTTGCTCCCGCAGGTCCTACATATATGGAGGATCTTAATGAAGCCGGCGGAGTTCATGCAGTAATGAAACAGCTTGCCGATGCTGGACTTCTTAATACAGACTGTATGACTGTTACAGGCAGGACGCTTGGTGAGAATCTTGCAGGGCATGTAAATAAAAATCCCGAGGTCATCAGGACGCTTGACAATCCTTATTCATCTACGGGAGGGCTTGCTGTACTTACCGGTAACATCGCACCGGACGGATCTGTAGTAAAGAGGTCGGCTGTAGCAGACAGCATGCTCGTTCATGAAGGACCTGCTCGTGTATTTGACTGCGAGGAAGATGCGATAGCAGCGATCAAGGGCGGCAAGATCAATCCCGGAGATGTCGTTGTGATCAGATATGAAGGGCCTAAAGGCGGTCCGGGCATGAGAGAGATGCTCAATCCCACATCTGCGATCGCCGGAATGGGACTTGGAGAGAGTGTTGCACTTATAACAGACGGAAGATTTTCCGGCGCAAGCCGTGGAGCATCAATAGGTCATGTATCTCCTGAGGCTGCTGTCGGCGGCCCGATCGCACTTATCGAAGAAGGAGATATCATCAGAGTTGATATTCCGAATGTCTCATTAAACGTAAAAGTTTCAGATGAAGAGATGGCTGAGCGCCGCGCAAAGTGGAGACCGCGTGAGCCCAAGGTGAACACAGGATATCTTGCAAGATATCAGAAGCTTGTAACAAGCGGTGACAAAGGTGCGGTACTGTCTGCGGATTTATTATCTTAAGCGAAAATAACAGAGGGAGAAAACTATGGAGTTAACCGGATCTCAGATCGTAATGGAATGTCTGCTGGAACAGGGTGTCGATACGGTATTCGGATACCCGGGAGGAACGATACTTAACATTTATGACGAGCTGTACAAGTACAGTGGCAGGATAAAGCATATTCTGACAAGTCATGAGCAGGGAGCCGCTCATGCAGCTGACGGTTATGCAAGAGCGACCGGAAAGGTCGGAGTATGTATGGCTACAAGCGGCCCCGGAGCTACAAATCTCGTTACCGGTATTGCGACCGCATACATGGATTCGGTTCCGCTTGTTGCGATCACAGCAAATGTCAATCTGCCTCTCCTCGGAAAGGATACATTCCAGGAGGTTGATATCGCCGGTGTGACGATGCCTATCACCAAGCACGGTTATATAGTAAAGGACGTTAACAAACTCGCTGATACGATCCGCAAGGCTTTTGCGATCGCTAGATCGGGAAGGCCGGGACCGGTGCTTGTTGATATAACCAAGGATGTTACAGCGGCAAAATGCAGATACAGCAAAAAGAAGCCTTATGATCTTGAGATACCGAAGAGGTTTACGGATGCAGATATAGAGAAGGCTGTCAAACTGATAGAAAAATCAAAGAAGCCATTCATCTATACCGGCGGCGGTGTTGTAATATCGGGGGCCTCAAAGGAACTGGCTGAATTTGCGCATAAGATAGATGCGCCTGTATGCGATACTCTGATGGGCAAGGGCGGATTTGACGGAACAGATGATCTGTATACCGGCATGATAGGAATGCACGGTACGAAGGCATCAAACCTTGGAGTGAGCGAGTGCGATCTTCTGATCGCCGTAGGCGCGAGATTTTCCGACAGGGTCATCGGTAATGCAAGCAAATTTGCAGCCAAGGCAAAGGTGCTTCATATCGATATAGATCCGGCTGAGATCAACAAGAACATCAAGACAACGGCTCATGTGATAGGAGATGTTAAAGAAGTCCTTACGGTTCTTAACTCAAAGATCGAAAAGAAGACAAATAAGGAATGGACGGATCATATAAGGGAACTGAAGGAAAAATATCCGCTCAAGTATGATACGGATTCCCTTACATGTCCGTTTGTTATAGAAAAACTGTATGAAGTCACAAAGGGAGATGCGATCATAACGACTGATGTCGGTCAGCATCAGATGTGGGCCGCACAGTATTATAAGTACACAAGACCGAGGACATTCCTGTCATCGGGCGGACTCGGTACGATGGGCTACGGTCTCGGAGCATGTATCGGTGCCAAAGTCGGAATGCCTGACAGCATCGTCTGCAACATAGGCGGTGACGGGTGCTTCCGTATGAACATGAATGAACTTGCGACCGCGAGCAGGTATAACATCCCGATAATCCAGATCGTTATCAACAATTCCGTTCTCGGTATGGTAAGACAGTGGCAGACACTATTCTATGACAAGCGTTATTCAAACACCGTGCTCGCCGACAAAGTGGATTATTGCAAGGTGGCTGAGGCGCTTGGCTGTGCCGCGATTAAGGTCACTAAAAAGGAAGAGGTAGTCCCTGCCATTACGAAGGCGATTGAAATGAACGCCCCTGTTATGATAGAATGTGTCATTGACAGTGACGACAAGGTATTCCCGATGGTATCGCCGGGAGCTGCCATATCAGATGTATTTGATTCGTCAGATCTTGAGAATAAATGATTTTAAAATGACAGGAGGAGATTAAGTTGGAAAGAGTTTATAACTTTTCGGCAGGTCCCGCAGTTTTACCGGAGGAAGTCCTCAAAGAAGCTGCAGATGAGATGTTAAACTACAAAGGAAGCGGGCAGTCTGTCATGGAGATGTCGCACAGATCCAAGGTGTTCGATGACATCATCAAAGAGGCAGAGGCAGACATCAGGGATATACTCAGTATCCCCGATAATTATAAAGTCCTGTTCCTGCAGGGCGGTGCTTCACAGTTCTTTGCAGAAGTTCCGATGAACCTTATGAAGAACAGGAAGGCCGGATACATAATCACAGGTCAGTGGGCCAAGAAGGCTTTTGCTGAAGCCAAGATATACGGCGAAGCAGTAGAACTTGCATCATCTGCTGACAAGACATTCTCATATATTCCCGACTGTTCGGATCTTCCCATAACCGACGATATGGATTATGTATATATATGTGAAAACAACACGATATACGGAACAAAGTATAAACAGCTTCCGAACACAAAGGGAAAGACACTCGTTGCCGATGTAAGCTCCTGCTTCCTGTCAGAGCCTATGGATGTGACAAAGTATGGTGTTGTCTACGGCGGAGTACAGAAAAATGTTGGTCCTGCAGGTGCGGTCATCGCGATAATAAGAGAAGATCTTATAACGGATGACGTGCTTCCCGGAACACCCACGCTTCTTAAGTGGAAGACACAGGCCGACGCCCTTTCGCTTTACAATACACCTCCCTGTTATACGATCTATATCTGCGGCAAGGTGTTCAAGTGGATCAAGAAAATGGGCGGACTTACCGTTATGAAGGAACGCAACGAAAAGAAGGCAAAGGTATTTTATGATTATCTTGATCAGAGCAAGATGTTCAAGGGTACTGTTGAGCCTGCTTCAAGATCTCTTATGAACGCTCCTTTTGTTACGGGAAATGCAGAACTTGACGCCAAGTTCATCAAGGAAGCAACTGAAGCCGGATTTGTAAACCTCAAAGGTCATAAGACCGTTGGCGGTATGAGAGCCAGCATATACAATGCTATGCCGATCGAAGGCGTTGAAAAGCTCGTAGCGTTCATGGATAAGTTTGAAAAGGAGAATGCGTGATGTTTCATTATACTTGTTTGAATCCCATTTCACAGGTTGGTCTTGACGGATTTGATGACCGTTTTGAAAAAGTGGATGATCTTAAGGATGCGGAAGGTGCGCTTGTACGTTCGGCATCAATGCATGATCTTGAACTTCCGGACAGCCTCTTGTGTGTTGCAAGAGCAGGAGCCGGAGTTAACAATATCCCTCTTGACGAATGTGCCAAGAAAGGTATTGTCGTGTTCAACACGCCCGGAGCCAATGCAAACGGCGTTAAGGAACTTGTCTTTGCCGGAATGCTCCTTGCGGCAAGAGATATCGTCGGAGGAATCAATTGGGTAAAAGAGAACGCTTCTGATCCTGATATCGCAAAGACTGCCGAGAAGCAAAAGAAAAACTTCGCCGGCAATGAGATTATGGACAAGAAACTCGGTATCATCGGACTCGGTGCGATCGGTGTAAGAGTTGCGAACGCAGCCAAACATATGGGCATGGAAGTATACGGATACGATCCTTATATCTCTGTTGATGCTGCATGGAACCTCTCACGCGATATCAAGCACGTTCTGTCTCTTGATGAGATATTTGAGAACTGTGATATCATAACTATCCATGTGCCGCTTATGGATTCAACAAAGAATACGATCAACGCAGAGGCGATAGACAAGATGAAGGACGGCGTTGTGATACTGAACTTTGCAAGAGATCTTCTTTGCGATGAGAAAGCTGTCATAGAAGGGATCAAGAAGGGTAAAGTTGCCAAGTATGTATCCGACTTCCCGAATCCGACTACAGCTAATGCCGAAGGATGTATCGTCATCCCTCACCTTGGTGCATCGACCGAAGAGTCGGAAGATAACTGTGCCAAGATGGCAGTTAAGCAGATGATCAATTACCTTACAAACGGAAATATAGTCAATTCCGTTAATTATCCGAAGGCTGACATGGGTGTATGCCAGACAAAGGGAAGGATCACGATCCATCATAAGAATGTCACGAATATGATCACAAGATTTTCGGGAGTGTTCTCGGAAGCGGATATCAATATTTCGGATATGGTAAATTCATCGAAAGGTGAGTTTGCGTATACAATGATCGATGTTGATTCTGATATCACGCAGGAGTTCGTTGATAAGCTGTCCGCGATCGACGGGGTCATACGCGTGCGCGTGATTAAATAAATCTAAATTCAATATACGGTTCGGGTCCAATGTGTTTTCGCGCAGACCGTGTGGAGGCGTCGGTACTTAGTCGGCGTTTTGTGACGACTTATGTACCGCTACGCCGGAACAAGAGCGGAAGCGCGTCTGAGTGAAAATATCATTGGATCCGAACCGTATCATATAATATTGCAAATCAATTTATCGGCAGATCGAGCGTGTCGTCTTCACCGTATTTGGCGCGAAACTCCGCATCTGCTGTCGCATTGGCCTCGCTTGCCAGATCCATGTATTTGATGAACACATCCTCGACGCTCATCTTGTATTCCATAGCCAGATTCTGCATTATCGGACGAAGCTTCTCGAGCTGCTCCGATACATGCGTCTTCTGAGGGTCGATATCCCCAAGCACTTTCTCCGCATATTCATTTATTTTTGTAAGAAATTCCAGATCTTTGTCTGTCATATGATACCTCCGCGTAAATACGCCGTTTCCCGGTTATTTTCACCTTATACTATCATTGCCTTTAAATGTTGTCAAAGCAGAGGCGTTTTGGTACAATAGTAAAGTCGTGTATAGTGTGTAATGTTATACGCGTTTATACAACATATTGTGGAAAAGATATAAGACAGGGAGATACATATGGCTACTGTAAAACCATTTTGTGCGATAAGACCGAGACAGGATATTGCCGCAAGAGTTGCGGCGCTTCCGTATGATGTATATAACAGGGCAGAGGCTAAAGCTGAAACACTAAGAGAGCCTATGTCTTTTCTGTGCATAGACCGTGCGGAGACACAGCTTCCCGATGATGTGGATACATATGATCCCAAGGTGTATGACAAGGCAAGATCTCTTATGAGGAAAAGGATCGATGACAATACATTCGTGCAGGATGCGACTGAATGCTACTATGTCTATGAACTTGTCATGGACGGCAGGAGCCAGACCGGCGTTGTCGGATGTGCATCGATAGATGATTATATATCCGGAAGGATCAAGAAACATGAGAATACAAGAGAAGACAAAGAGATAGACAGGATTAACCATGTTGATGCGCTTAGTGCGCAGACGGGTCCGATCTTCCTTGCATACAGAAAAAGAGATGATATAAGGAAAGTGCTTGATGCGATTAAGGCCGAAAAGGCGCTTTATGATTTTACATCACCCGACGGGATCACACACAGGGTGTGGGCTTTGAGGAAAGATAAGGATATTGATACGATAAGGGCAGCATTTGCCGATACGGATTCGATATATATCGCCGACGGACATCACAGGTGCGCTTCGGCTGTCAAGGTCGGACTGAAGAGAAGACAGGAACATCCCGACTATAACGGAGATGAAGAGTTCAATTATTTTCTGTCGGTACTTTTCGCGGATGATGAGCTCATGATCATGGATTATAACCGCGTGATAAAGGATCTGAACGGGCACAGCGTTAAGGATGTACTTGATGAACTCGCGCGCCTTGGCACTCTTACGGAAAAGAACGGTGCATACAGACCTGAAGAAAAGGGCTGTGTTGGAGTATATGCGGACGGGAAATGGTATGAGTTTAAGTTCGATGAAAAACTTATGTCTGATGATCCGGTAGCCGGACTTGATGTATCGATCCTGCAGGAGAACGTACTGGGACCGCTGTTTGGTATAGTGGATCCGAGGACGGACACACGGATCGATTTTGTCGGTGGTATACGTGGACTCCAGGAACTTGAGAGGAGAGTCGCTACGGACTGTAAGATTGCTTTTGCGATGTATCCTACCGGTATAGATGAACTGTTTGCCGTAGCGGATGCAGGACTGCTGATGCCACCCAAATCAACATGGTTTGAGCCGAAGCTTCGAAGCGGTCTGTTCATTCATGAATTCGAAAGATAATATCAGATTCGGAACTTTTCAGGAAAGTGTGAGATAACATGGACAAAAGACTATACAAGATGATGGATTGGGCAAGAGTGGAACAGATCGTCTACTCGGAGGAGGATGATCCGCACGGATACCTTGGAGCTCATGCGGTCAAGGGCGGGTGGATGATATCCTGCTTTATCCCCGGTGCAAAGAAGTGCAGCGTCGTCATGTCGCAGAAGGAATATAAAATGGACATGATGGATGAAGAGGGATTTTTCTCCGTACTTATCAGATCCATCACCAAGTCCAGGATCTCATATAAGTTCAAAGTCACAAAGGGTAAGAATACATATATCACAGATGATCCGTACAGGTTTTCACCTACGATCGATAATAAGACTCTGAAGGCGTTTTCCGCAGGTATATGCTATGACATTTACGAATATCTCGGTGCTCATGTCAGAAAGAAAGAAGGCGTTACCGGGGTAAGCTTTGCTGTTTGGGCACCGAATGCGATACGAGTTTCCGTCGTCGGTGATTTTAACGACTGGGACGGAAGAAGCCATCAGATGAGACGGCTCGGCGATTCGGGTGTATTTGAACTGTTCATTCCCGGCATAGCTTCGGGAGAGAACTATAAATATGAGTTGAAGCTTAAGGGCGGAATGGTAATACTGAAGGCCGATCCTTACGGTTATTTTGCGCAACTTCGGCCCGAGACCGCTTCGACGGTATTTGATATCGAAAATTACAAATGGCATGATGATGATTTTGTTGCGAAAAGAGCGGAGTTTAACAGTAAAGATAAGCCGTTTTCAGTATATGAGATACACCTCGGAGCGTTCAAAAAGCCGGATGACGGCAGGGAATTTCTTAACTACAGGGAACTTGCGGACGAGATCATACCGTATGTTCTTGAAATGGGATATACGCACATCGAACTGATGCCGGTCATGGAGCATCCTTTTGATGAGTCGTGGGGATACCAGGTTATCGGTATGTACGCACCGACTTCCAGATACGGAACTCCGGAAGATTTCATGTATTTCATGGATAAGATGCATGAGAACAACATAGGCGTCATCCTTGACTGGGTTCCTGCACATTTCCCGAGAGACGTTCAGGGACTGTCGAATTTTGACGGAACATGTCTTTATGAGCATGCCGATCCGAGACAGGGTTATCATCCTGATTGGGGAACGCTTTGCTTTAACTACGGTCGTCCCGAAGTGTCCGATTATCTTATAGCAAATGCGCTATTCTGGATAAAAAAATACCATGCGGACGGTATCAGGATGGATGCCGTAGCTTCGATGCTCTACCTTGACTATGGAAGACGCGGAGGCGAGTGGATACCCAATATATACGGCGGTAACGAGAATATCGAGGCAGAAGAGATGCTGCGTCATCTTAACTCGATAAACGGCAAGATGAAAACGGGAGCCCTTATGATAGCGGAAGAATCTACGGCATGGCCGAAGGTAACGGGTTCTCTTAATGATGACGGACTCGGATTTGACTACAAGTGGAACATGGGCTGGATGAATGATTTTCTTGGTTTCATCAGGCTCGATCCGCTGTACAGGAGCGGTCATTACAGTGAGCTTACGTTTTCGATGATATATGCGTACAGTGAGAAGTTCATTCTCGTGTTCTCACATGATGAGGTAGTGCATGGGAAGGCTTCGATGCTGTCCAAGATGCCGGGAGAACGCGATAAGAAGTTTGCGAACCTGCGGCTGTCAATAGCTTTCATGTTCACGCATCCGGGTAAAAAGCTTCTTTTCATGGGACAGGACATCGGAGAATGGGATGAGTGGAACGAAAAGAGAAGCGTACAGTGGGATCTTCTTCAGTATGATGACCATATAATGTTCAACGGATTCGTTAAGGGTATCCTTGATCTGTACAGGAAAACTCCTGCACTGTATGAACTTGATAATGATGTTGAAGGATTCGAGTGGATCAACAACATATCCGCAAATGAGACGATCATTGTATTCCTTCGCAAAGACAAAGAGGGAAACAATATTCTTGTTGTTTGTAATTTTGCAGGCATTGACCGGACTGATTACAAGATAGGAGTACCGTTCAGTGGAAAATACAAGGAAATCTTCTCGACGGATGATATAGCATTCGGTGGAAAAGGTCATAACAATCCGAGAGTAAAGAGATCCAAAGATGATGAATGCGATACGAGACAGTATTCCATCAGGATAAATGTTCCGGCGCTGTCCGTGTCAATATTTACATGCACACAATGCGAACCCGAAGAACTTAAGTATTATCACGCGCCCGTCAAAAAGAGAAGAAGGCGAAAACATTGAAGAAAAGGGCATTTTCTGATATAATATTTCGGGTTTTTTGAAAGGTTAGGATCATGAATATATTAAAAGCTATTCTCATGGGTGTCTTACAGGGACTGACGGAATTCCTGCCGGTAAGCTCCTCGGGGCACTTAGGACTGATAAAGGGTCTGTTCGGACTTGATACACAGAGCATATTGTTTGATGTGCTCCTTCATGTTGCTACGCTTATCTCGATATGCGCTGTCTTTTACAAGGATGTACTGCGTCTGGTCATTGAATTCGGCGGTATGTGCAAGGATATATTCTCAAATGCCGTCGCCCTCGGTAAGAGTCTTACCGACGGAAAGACTCCTCAGTATGCAAGAGTCATAAGTTCGGCGTATCGAAGGTTTGTATTGCTGCTTATAGTGTCTACGATCCCGACCGGCATAATCGGCGTTTTCATGAAGGATATCGTAGAGTTTACGTCAGCTAATCTTCTTATAACCGGAATCTGCCTTCTGTGCACGGGACTTATTCTGGCCGGGTCTGATTTTCTCGCAGACGGGGATAAGAAGCTCAAAGAGATGAACATGGGCGATGCATTTGCGATAGGTACGGCGCAGGGGGTTGCGACTCTTCCCGGACTGTCAAGAAGCGGTATTACGATCGTTGCCGGAATACTGTGCGGACTTGACAGAAAGTTTGCGGCAAAGTATTCGTTCCTGATGAGCATACCCGCAGTGCTCGGCGCACTCATACTTGAACTTGGGGATATAGGAAAAGAGAGTATCACGGCATCGGATGTCGGATGTTATATCGTCGGTATGCTGATAGCGGCAGTCATAGGATATATTGCATTAAGGCTACTTATGAATCTTGTGATGAGCCGGTATTTTAAATACTTTGCGATCTATTGTGCACTCATCGGGATCATTTCGATCATCACATATTTTGTTAAGAGATAATCAGAAGTTATAAAGGGGACTTTAAGGGGAGAAACATATGGCAAAGGGGTCAACGACGAGAAGAAGAAGCTCGTCACGATCGAAGAAGAAGCTCAAGAAAAATCAGAATCCGGGGATAGCTGAGGAGATATTGCTCTTCGGGTCACTCGGAGTAACGATTCTGATGTTCCTCGGATGCGTAGGACTTCTTGGGGCTTTCGGTAAGGTAATAAGAGGAATCCTGATCGGGCTGTTCGGAATGGTTGGATTTCTGTTCCCATTCCTGTTCTTTACGGTCAGTGCATTCCTGATCCTGAATAAATGGAAAAACGTCACTAAGGTCAAGCTGTTTGCGAGCATCGCGCTCATCATAGTTTTGTGTTGCAGCGCACAGCTGATTTTTGCAAACGATGCAATAGCTACCAGGCTGACTGATTATTATACGACCAGGGCTTCAAACGGCGGTTTTGTCGGAGGAGTTGTATCTGCTTTTTTCTGTAAGTTTTTGGGCCTTGCAGGGACTATAGTCATTCTGGCGGTCGCATTTATCATATGCATAGTGCTTCTTACCGACAGATCACTGTTTACGAGCATAAGAGAAGGCTCGAAGATGCTTTCTGCCGATGTAAAGCGTAATGCCGAACATAGAAGGGCCGTTAACGAAGTCAGATCCATGGAGCGTGAAGAACGCGATATGGAGAGGTGGGCGAAGCGTAACGAAAAGCATGAAAGACATGTTGCAAAGCAGGAAGCAAAGCGTGCCCAGCAGCTTGAAGAAAGAAAGCGCCGGGCAGAAGAACGCAAAGCCGAAAATGCCGGCAGGATGAACTTTGATGCGAGCAATCTGAGAAACATAAAGCCCGATATATCCGAGATCACTGATATAGAAGAGATAGAACCCGTTACTGAAGAAGCGGATGATACATATACATATCCGGGCGAGAGCGTTGTATCCGAGGAAGAACTCAAAGCCATTCAGGGTCCCGAATCGATGTTCTACGGCAACTCTTCGGAATATGTTTCAACCGTTGCAAAGCCCGAGGTGGACAATACGCCGGCACCGGGCATAATGTCGGGTATCAAGCTTGAACCGAGAGATATGTCGGGTGAGATAACCGAGATAACAGGCTACTATGAAGGCGCGAGCGAGGAGGAACTGTTCGGAACTCCTGAGCCTACACAGACGCCGAAGCCGAACGTCAAGACGAGCCATCGCATACATATAACTCCTGCAGAAGAAGCAGCCAAGCAGGAAGCATACGAACGTGATCTTCCGGTCGATGATGAGGAAGATTTTGAGGATGACTACAGTGATGTTGCCGAGATATTTGACAGGCGCAATACAAACGAAGTCACACCTGCTGTAAGACCAAAACCCAAAGTTGAGCATAAGATAGATCTTGCGGAAGAGAACAGAAAGCCTGCACCAAAGAGCGGCTCGGTCACACCCGGCAGAGCGATACGTGCGCAAAAGACAGGAAAGATCAAGCTTCCGACGACGGATCTTCTCAATATTGTCAAGAATAACGACAAAGTCAATCCCGCCGCGGAGATGAACGAGACCGCAAGAGAACTCAAAGAGACTCTTGCAAGCTTCGGACTGGATATACAGATAACCGGTTCGTCAAGAGGACCGGCTGTTACAAGATATGAGATACAGATGCCTGCAGGTGTATCAGTTAAAAAGATAACGGGCCTTGCGGATGATATAATGATGAGCCTCGGGGCGAAAGATATCAGGATAGAAGCACCGATCCCCGGCAAGAAGGCAGTCGGTATAGAACTTCCGAACAAAGAGAGCACCATGGTGCACTTCAGGGAACTTGTTGAGAGCAAGGAGTTCAAGAACTTCAATTCCAAGGTTGCTTTTGCAGTAGGAAAGGATCTGTCCGGAGATATTGTCGTAACTGATATAGCGAAGATGCCGCACCTTCTCATTGCGGGAGCTACCGGATCAGGAAAATCAGTATGTATCAACACACTGATAATGAGTATCCTTTACAAGGCATCGCCTTCGGAAGTAAAGCTAATAATGATAGATCCCAAGATGGTGGAACTGTCTGTATATAACGGTATACCGCATCTTCTTATCCCGGTCGTTACCGATCCGAAGAAAGCAAGCTCCGCGCTTGCCTGGGCCGTTAACGAGATGACCGAAAGGTACAGCAAATTTGCTGAACTTGAAGTACGTGATATGAAAGGCTACAATGCAAAATCTGCCGATAAAATGCCGCAGATTGTCATTGTTGTTGATGAACTTGCGGATCTTATGATGGTCGCAGCCAAAGAAGTTGAAGAGTCAATATGCCGTCTGGCACAGCTTGCAAGAGCCGCCGGTATATATCTGATCCTTACCACGCAGAGACCTTCTGTTGATGTCATAACCGGACTTATCAAAGCAAACATGCCCAGCCGTATTGCTTTTTCCGTTTCATCGAATGTCGACTCCAGGACCATACTTGATATGGCGGGAGCCGAGAGACTTCTCGGAAACGGTGATATGTTCTTCTATCCGAGAGGATATAACAAACCTGCCAGAGTCCAGGGCGCATTCGTCGGCGATGATGAAGTTACGAGAGTAGTAGAGTTTTTAAAGAGTCAGACTGACGGAAGCGTATATGACGAGGTGGCGATGTCAGCCGTTGAAGCAGGAGCTGCTTCAGGATCATCATCCTCTCCGGGGCTCATCGATCCAAGCGGTGCATTTGATGATCTGTTTGTTGCTGCGGGCCAGGCTGTCATAGAAGCAGACAAGGCAACCATTGGTATGTTACAGCGAAAGTTTAAGGTCGGATTTAACAGGGCTGCGCGTATAATGGATCAGTTATGCGATGAAGGCGTAGTAGGTCCCGAGGAAGGCACCAAACCGAGAAGGATCACTATGACGATGGATCAGTTCAATGAATTACTTGAGGAGAAAAATCATCAATGAAAACAGATATTGAGATAGCACATGAAGCGAAACTGCTGCCGATATCGGATGTGGCCGAAACGCTCGGTCTTACGGATGATGATATCGAGCTTTACGGAAAATATAAATGCAAGATAACCGAAGAGTATCTAAGAAGCATCGAGAGCAGGAAAGACGGCAAACTCGTTCTTGTTACTGCTATCAACCCCACACCCGCCGGTGAGGGTAAGACGACAACGAGTATCGGACTTGCAATGGGTCTTAACAAGCTTGGAAAGCGTGCGGTACTTGCACTTCGTGAGCCTTCGCTCGGCCCGTGCTTCGGAGTAAAGGGCGGTGCAGCCGGAGGCGGCTATTCGCAGGTTGTTCCGATGGATGAACTAAACCTTCATTTCACGGGTGATTTTCATGCAATAACATCAGCAAACAATCTGTGTGCAGCACTTCTTGATAATCATATACAGCAGGGAAATGAACTAAGGATAGACACGAGAAATATAGTTCTCAAGAGATGTGAGGACATGAACGACCGGGTACTCAGAAATGTTGTGATCGGACTTGGTGCCAAGTCGGACGGATTTGTCCGCGAGGATCATTTTGTTATAACGGTCGCATCGGAGGTCATGGCTATACTTTGTCTTGCAAATGATATCGAAGACCTTCGCAGCAGATTATCCCGTATGGTAGTTGCGTATGATCTTGACGGTAACCCCGTAACTGCTGCTGACATAAAAGCAACAGGTGCGATGATGGCTCTTCTTAAGGATGCGATCAAACCCAATCTCATCCAGACACTCGAGCATACTCCGGCACTTGTTCACGGCGGACCTTTTGCGAACATCGCACACGGATGTAACAGCGTCAGAGCTACAAAGACTGCGTTAAAACTCGGAGATATAGCCATTACCGAAGCAGGCTTCGGAGCTGATCTCGGAGCTGAAAAATTCCTTGATATCAAGTGCCCTATGGCAGGCCTTGCACCCGACGCATGCGTCATCGTTGCAACAGTAAGAGCGCTTAAATATAACGGTGGTGTGCCGAAAGCAGACCTTGCAAATGAAAACATGGATGCGCTTGCAACAGGCATCGTTAATCTTGAAAAGCACATTGAGAATATTCAGCAGTACGGCGTACCCGTAGTTGTTACGCTTAATGCCTTTGATTCGGATACCGAGGCGGAGATAGGTTTCGTCAAGGAATTCTGCAAAAAGAAGGAATGTGATTTTGCACTGAGCCGTGTATGGGCAAAAGGCGGCGACGGCGGTGTTGAACTTGCACAGGCAGTGCTTGATACACTTGAGAACAGGAAGAGTGAGTACAGACCGCTTTATGATCCTCATCTTCCGATAAAGGAAAAGATCGAAACAATTGCAAAGAAGATATACGGAGCAGGTGATGTTGCGTATTCCGATGCGGTTAGCAGAAAGATAGCAGAGCTTACAAAGCAGGGCTACGGTGAGCTTCCGATATGTATGGCCAAGACACAGTATTCGCTGTCGGATGATCCTGCGCTACTCGGCCGTCCGGAAGGATTTACGCTTAATGTCAGGGACATTTATGTTTCAGCAGGAGCAGGTTTTATCGTTGCCCTTACAGGAAGCATCATGACAATGCCGGGGCTTCCGAAAAAGCCCGCAGCATATGATATAGATGTTGATGAGAACGGAAACATAACGGGATTGTTCTGAATCTGTCCTGACAAAATGGAGGTTTATATGCCGGTTATAATAGACGGGAAAGCAATATCAAAAGCAATAAAGGATGAATTGAAAGAGGAAGTTGCATCAAAGAACATAAAGGCAACACTTGCGGTAATACAGGTCGGAAACGATCCTGCAAGCACCGTTTATGTAGGTAACAAGAAAAAAGCATGCGAATACATCGGGATAGGTTCAAGATCATTTGAACTTGCCGAGGAGACTACAGAAGATGAACTGTTAAAGCTCATCGACGATCTTAATGCGGATGATGAGATAAACGGCATACTTGTACAGCTACCGCTCCCCGGACATATCAGTGAGAAGAAAGTCATTGAAAGGATAAGCCCGTGTAAAGATGTGGATGGTTTTCATCCGGAATCTGTCGGGAATCTGTGCATAGGGCGACTCGGTTTTGTCAGCTGTACTCCGGCGGGTATAATCGAACTGTTAAAAAGAAGCAACATCACGATAGAAGGCAAAGAATGCGTTGTCATCGGCAGGAGTAACATAGTAGGCAAGCCGATGGCGCTTCTGATGCTTGCGAACAACGCAACTGTAACGATATGTCACTCCAGGACGAAAGATCTGGAGAATGTATGTAAAAGAGCTGATATCGTTATCGCGGCTGTAGGAAAGCCCAGGATGATAACGAGCAAATATATCAAGGAAGGTGCAGTAGTCATTGATGTGGGTATACACCGCATGGATAACGGAAAGCTTTGTGGTGACGTTGATTATGATGATGTGTACGAACACACGAGTGCGATCACTCCGGTTCCCGGAGGAGTCGGACCGATGACTATAGCAATGCTCATGGTCAATTGTGTAAAGGCGGCCATGCAGGAGAGATAAATGCAGTGTAAGGTCTGTAACGCCTTTATTCCGGAAGGTTACATGTATTGTCCTGTCTGCGGTGAAGAGATAATCATCGTATCCGATTTTGACATAAAGATCGAGGACAATATAGATGTTGCCGCACTTGCCACAACGGCAGAGATCCCGGATACAGGCGATGCGATAGATAAGCGTGCTAAAACGCGTGAACTGAATAAAGACAGAACGTCATCAAAGAGAAAGACCGACAGCAGGAAAGAGAGCAAAAGCCCAAACCGTAAGTGGATAATAATACTTGCGATAATGGCTTCGGTTTTTATTCCCGGATTCATAATAGGCGGGATCTCGATCTCAAGGTATTTTTCATACGATCATCAGTATGAAAAGGCTTCAAGGGAATTCGAGCGAGGTGATTATAAACAGGCCATCGTTACCGGTAAGCATATGAACACGCTCGGAAACGATGAAAAGGGTAAGATACTTCTTGCGGACATATATATGGCAGATCACAATTATGATGCTGCAATAGCGGTTCTGTTCAATGCCCTTACGGATTACCCCGAGGATGTGACACTGTATGACAGGATCATTGAGTGCTACAAGGCCGAGAACAACAGTAACGGGATTCATGAACTGATAAATAACAGCAATGACTCAACCCTGGCCCTAAGGTATTCCGAATATGTATCGATATCTCCGACATTTTCACTTGATTCGGGAACATATATAGAACCGGATCCGATAAAACTGTCGGCACCCGGAGAAGGCAGGATCTACTATACGGTTGACGGCAGTACGCCGACGGAAGATTCGCTTGCATATATGGGGCCCATACCGCTTGAGACAGGGACTACGGTGATATCCGCGATATACATCAACGAAAACGGTATCGTCAGTGATGTTGTCACTAACACATACAATGTTGAACTTGATGTTCCCGATCCGCCGGAGCTTCTCGTGGAATCCGGAACGCTGTCCGTACCTCAGCTTGTCGGAGTTACCGCTCCCGAGGACCAGAAGGTCTACTATACTACTGACGGAAGTGTTCCGACACCGGAGTCGAAGGAATATACTACACCGATGCTGATGCCTCTTGGTAAGAGCACATTCATATTTATCGCAGTCAGCGACAACGGTCTTGTATCCGAACCGGTATCGGGAAGTTATACTCTTAACATGAACGTAGCTATCGCCAAGGACATGGCGGAATATGCGATCTCGTATCAGCTGATGAGCATGGGAGAGATAACGATCGGTAAGACCTATAAAGCGGAATACGGTTTTTCGGATGGTGCGCGTACATATTATCTGATCAACGAATATAACGGAAAATCAGCGACAGGCAGAATGTTTGCCGTGGATATAAAAAGTGGAGAATTATTCAGATTCAGCAAGGAGGAGAAAAGATGTACAGGATTTTAAAAGCATGTAACCTTGCTTCAAACATTTTTCTTATGGATGTTGAAGCAAAGCGTGTTGCGGCTGCATGCGAACCCGGTCAGTTTGTCATCGTAAGGATTGATGAGAGAGGTGAGCGTATTCCGCTTACCATATGCGATTATGACAGGGAGGCCGGAACGGTTACTATAGTTGTTCAGACTATAGGAGCATCAACTACAAGGATGCAGCAGTTAAAAGAAGGTGATTCGTTCCTTGATTTCGTAGGTCCTCTTGGAAGACCTTCCGATTTCGTGAACGAAGACATTTCTGAACTGAAGAATAAGAAGATACTTTTCGTCGGAGGAGGATTGGGTACGGCTCCCGTATATCCGCAGGTAAAATGGCTGCATGAACATGGGATAGACGCTGATGTCATCGTCGGTGCAAAGACAAAGGAACTTGTCATCCTTGAAGATGAGATGAAGGCTGTGGCCGGAAATCTTTACATCACGACCGATGACGGATCATATGAGAGAAAAGGAATGGTCACGGAAGTGATCAAATATCTCGTAAATGAAAAGGGCAATAAATATGATGTATGCGTTGCCATAGGCCCGATGATAATGATGAAGTTCGTATGCCTCCTGACAAAGGAACTCGGCATACCGACCGTTGTATCGATGAACCCCATCATGGTCGACGGTACGGGCATGTGTGGAGCATGCAGGCTCCTTGTAGGCGGAGAGGTCAAGTTCGCATGTGTGGACGGACCCGAGTTTGACGGTCATCTTGTTGATTTTGACCAGGCCATGAAGAGGCAGAGCTTATACAGGACAGAAGAAGGTCGCGCTATGCTGAAACAGCAGGAGGGCGATACGCATCACGGTAACTGTCATAACTGCAACTAGGAGGATATATAATGGATGTATTGAAGAAAGTACCCGTAAGGGAACAGGATCCCAAGGTGCGCGCGACCAATTTTGACGAAGTGTGCCTTGGATATAACAAGGAAGAAGCTGTGGAAGAAGCAGAAAGATGTCTGGGGTGCCAGAATGCACAGTGTGTCAAAGCATGCCCGGTATCCATTGATATTCCCGGTTTTATTAAGGAAGTAAAAGAAGGCAATTTTGAAGAAGCCGGATATGTTATCGGTAAGTCAAGTTCCCTTCCCGCAATATGCGGAAGAGTATGTCCTCAGGAGACACAGTGTGAAGGAAAATGTATCCGCGGTATAAAGGGTGAGCCTGTATCGATCGGAAAACTTGAGCGTTTTGTTGCCGACTATGCAAGACAGAACGGTATCAAACCGAAGAAACCCGAGACATCAAACGGCAGAAAAGTGGCTGTTATCGGATCCGGTCCGGCGGGACTTACATGTGCGGGAGATCTTGCAAAGCTCGGATATGACGTAACGGTATTTGAAGCGCTTCATGAGGCCGGCGGCGTACTTGTGTACGGTATTCCGGAGTTCCGTCTTCCGAAGGATGAGGTCGTAAAGAGCGAGATCGAGAATGTTAAGTCTCTTGGCGTTAAGATAGAAACCGATGTTGTGATCGGAAAGAGTGTTACGATAGACGAGCTTATGGAGAGAGAAGGATTTGAAGCCGTATTTATCGGATCAGGTGCCGGACTTCCCAAGTTCATGGGCATTCCCGGTGAGACGGCATGCGGAGTATATTCTGCAAATGAATATCTGACAAGAAGCAATCTCATGAAGGCATTTCGTGACGATCATGATACTCCGATCAATCCGGGCAAGAAGGTTGCGGTCGTAGGCGGCGGTAACGTTGCAATGGATGCCGCAAGGACAGCTCTCCGTCTCGGGGCCCAGGTTCATATCGTGTACCGTCGTTCCGAGGAGGAACTTCCTGCCAGAGTGGAAGAAGTACATCATGCCAAGGAAGAAGGCATTGTATTTGATCTTCTTACCAATCCGACGAAGATAC
>JAFZQP010000117.1 GCA_017620345.1 Lachnospiraceae bacterium | reverse complement strand
TGCAGGATTTACAGCGCTTTTAATACCGCGGATGGGAATGAACAGCGTATATGTTGCAAATGTTCTCAACGGTGTTGTTACGACTATAGTTATAGTTGCTTATTCCATCATACGTATCAGGCGGATACCCAAAACCATGGACGAGCTTATGGTCATACCGGAAGAGTTCGGGGTGACGGAGAACGAGAGGATGGATCTGAGCGTAAAGAGGATCGAGGATGTGGAAAAAGTCTCCGTCTCGGTCAAGGAGTTTTGTGACAGTCGCGGGATCGATCCGAGAAGATCATATCTTGCATCGCTGTTCCTGGAGGAAATGGCCGGAAACGTTGTTGATCACGGTTTTTCCAAGGACAAAAAGAACCACAGTATTGACATACGTGTGGTTCATAAAAATGATGATATGATACTTCGTATAAAAGATGACTGCGTACCGTTTGATCCTGCGGTAAAACGGGAACTCAGAGATCCTTCGGACCCCGCAAAGAACATCGGGATACGTATGATCTACAAGCTTGCCGAGCATATAGAATATCAGAATATGCTTGGCCTGAACGTGCTCACTGTACGATTGACACGATCAGGACAGTGAATCCGTGAACCTGCAAAATGCCGTAAGTCCTTCGTCGGTCTGTTTGAATACGCCGGCGTTTTCAAGCACATGTGAAAATACCGTTCCGGTCTCCTGCCTGATATAGTCTCTGATGGCAGCCGGATCATTTTTTGCATCGCTCCTGAGCTGATCGATATCATGGGTCAGTATCTGTCTTATCCAGAGTTCATGCACCTGCAGCTTTTCATCGCTGTTCATTTCCATGCAGATATCTTCTATCGCGTTTACATTGTCGGTATCGACGATGTGCTTTTTGATGATCTCCATTATTGCGGACAGTTCGCCGCGAAGTCTTGCGGGAAGTATCGCCAGCCCCATGACTTCGATGAGTCCGATGTTCTCTTTTTTGATGTGATGATATTCGCTGTGCGGATGATACACACCGAGAGGATGTTCATCGGTCGTTATGTTGTTCCGAAGCGCAAGATCCATCTCATAGAGACCGTCCCTCATACGTGCGATGGGCGTTATCGTATTGTGCGGCACCTTTACACCGTCCTCATATGTGTATGCATGTATAAAAGCATCTTCATCCGTATATGAGCGCCACCTGTCCAGTATCATCGTGCATGCCTTGACAAGCTCGGCCATGCTCTTGCTGCGAAGTCTTATCGTTGACAGCGGCCAGTTTATGATACCGGCTTCTATATCCGGATAGCCGGAAAGAGAAAAGTTCTTCTTATATCCGGCTCTTACCATCGGGAATTCATAGCATCCGCCCTGGAAGTGATCGTGTGTAAGTATCGAGCCTCCGACTATCGGAAGGTCAGCGTTCGAGCCAACCGTGTAATGAGGAAATGCCTGGATAAAATCAAGAAGTTTTGCAAAAGCATCCTCATCGATCTTCATCGGTGTGTGCTTTTCGTTAAATACTATGCAGTGCTCCCTGTAATAAACATAAGGGCTGTACTGCAGATAGTAAGCCTGACCGCACAGTTTGATCGGTATGATCCTGTGGTTCTGCCTGGCCGGGTGAGTAAGAGTCCCGGCATAGCCTTCGTTCTCACAGCACAGAAGGCACAGCGGATACCCCGACTTGGGAGCCGAAAGGGCATTTGCGATATCCCTTGGATCCTTTTCGGGCTTGGACAGGTTGATCGTTATATCAAGCTCGCCAAACGGTGAATCCGCTTTCCACTTGATATCCTTTGAGATACGGTCACGCCTGATATAATTCGTTGCGGTTGAGAAACGGTAGTACCAGTCTGTGGCATCTTTTGCAGAAACAGCGTATCTGTCCATGAATGCTTTTCTTATTGCCGAAGGAGGCGGCATTACAAGCCCCATGATCTTTGTGTCGAACAGATCGGTCGACGCGGTCGTATCCGCGCAGAGTCCCTTTTCGACTGCGATCCCGATCATATCCTCAAGTATGAGATGAAGATCCCGGATCTCATTTGTGTCCCCCGTGGGAGCATACTCAACCTCGCCGAAGAGCTCGAGCAGTCTGTTGATGCAGTATATCCTGTCATCCTCGGTGATCAGTTCTTCGGAAAGCGCGTATCTTATAAGTTCGTTTATCAGATCGGAAATGTTTGCGCATTTATCACTCATGAGTCAGTCCTTTTCTTACAGTATCTGTATGCAGCCGTATTTTCTTATGGAATATTTACTTGATGCTCCGTCACCCAGAAGTTTGTTCATGCCAGCGATGTATTCATCGGAGTATTCTTTTTTGACAAATGTCTGGATCGTTCCGGCAAAGCCGCCCCCGTGCACTCTTGATACTCCCTTTGAAGGAGAGGACAGGATTATATCGCTGACGGCAAGAGCGATCGCAACGCCCTGCTGATCGGCTGCCACCGGGTAGATATTCTGAAGATATTCATAGGATGATCTTGCGGAAGCGCCGAACCTTCTGAGAAATCTGTCAAAATCCTTTGCCTTGAGCGATTCGGCCTCTGCGATCACACGTTTGTTTTCGCCAAGGAAATGAATGGCTCTCATTACGGCACGGTCTCCGGTCTTCTTACGGATGTCGCCGATGTGTGCCATGAATTCTTCTTCAGAAATCTCGGAGAGTACATCCTTTCCGAAATAAGCCGCAACCTTTTTCATTTCCGCGGGGATCGCGGCATATTCATCCGTAAGATCCGCGTGGGATGCTTTTGTATCCGTGATGCAAAGATCGTACCCGTAATCGGCAGGGTCAAAATCGATCTTTTCGAGCCACGGGTATTCATCGTCAAACAGCGGATCCTTATCACTCTTTTTTGCAAAATCAATATGGACGAACCCTCCGACACTGCATGCCATCTGATCCATGAGGCCGCACGGTTTGTCCATGTAGTTGTTTTCGGAGAATTGACCGATCTTGGCTATATCAACCGTCGATACTTTATTATCGTTATACAGGCCTGACAGGATGACGCCTACGAGGGATTCAAACGAAGCGGAGGATGACAGTCCGGAACCGCCGAGAACATCGCTTGTAACATAAGCGTTGAAACCGCCGATCTTAAATCCCTTCTTTGAAAAACCGGCCGCAACACCTCTTATGAGAGCTGACGTGTCTCCCTCCCCGGGGACTTTGTCAAGGCCGGACAGATCTATCGTGTATGTTTCATATCCTTCGGAATACAGTGTTATGACAGGCTTCTCCACAGCCGCTGCTATGGCAAGTGAATCAATGTTGAGCGATGCAGCGAGCACATGACCGCGCTGGTGGTCGGTATGGTTGCCGCCGATCTCGCTGCGCCCGGCGGCGCTGAATATATGAAGATCCGAAGAGTCACCGAAGTGCTCCCTGTATCCGTTTATGCATCTTTCGATCCGTGCTCTCTGATAGGAGACCGTTTCGGGATCATTGCCGTATATCTCTTCAATACGGCCGCTTTCTGACAGTTTGTTAATAAGCATATGACCTTCTCCGTTCTGTTTATTATTATTGAGATATTCCCACCCTTATATTAATATAAACATATATGTGCCCGTTCGCAAGGACAGATTTGGAGGAAAGACATGAGTGATAACAGGGAAAAATCGGGGCTGACTCTTAAGGAGAAAGTCTCCTACGGACTCGGAGCCGTGGGCAAGGATATGGTGTATATGCTCTCGGCCAGTTACATTCTGTATTACTATCAGGATGTTCTCGGAGTGAGCGCCATAGCAATGGGCGTGATACTTCTTGTGGCGCGTATATTTGACGCATTTAACGATCCGATCATGGGCATCGTGGTCGCCAAGACAAGGACAAGATGGGGAAAATTCCGTCCGTGGCTCATGATAGGGACGATTACAAATGCCGTTATACTGTTTGCAATGTTTGCAGCACCACCCGCGCTTGACGGAGGCGGGCTTGTGGCATATGCGGCATGTACTTACATACTGTGGGGTATCACCTATACAATGATGGATATCCCGTACTGGTCTATGATCCCGGCATTTACGAGCGGAGGAAAGGAAAGAGAAGGCCTGAGCACTCTTGCAAGAAGCTGTGCGGGAGTCGGATCCGCGATCATAACCGTTGTTACGATGATGGCTGTTTATAAACTCGGCGGAGCCGATGAGAAGACCGGATTCATGTGGTTCTCTCTTCTGATCGCGATACTGTTCGTTGTATTTATCGCGGTCACATGCATAAATGTTAAAGAAAAATCAACCGTCGATATGGAAACCGCCTCCGTATCACAGATGTTCTCGGCGCTTGTTAAGAATGATCAGGCGATGACAGCCGTGGTCGCAATCGTACTCATCAATTGTTCCGTATATATAACATCCAATCTCGTGATATATTTCTTCAAGTATGATTTTGGCGGGACCGCCTGGTACGAAAGCTACACGTATTTCAATATGTTCGGTGGCGCGATCCAGATACTGTCGATGATGATATTCTATCCGCTGTTGCGAAAAATCGCGGAGAACGTCAAATGCTTCTACATATGCATAGCCAGTGCGATCATCGGTTATGCGTGTCTTCTCGGTATAACATTTACGTCCATGAAGAGCGTGTTCATACTGTTCATTCCGGCGTTCTTTATATTTGCCGCAAACGGAGTACTGCAGGTGCTGACCACTGTTTTTCTTGCCAACAGTGTTGATTACGGCGAGATCATGAACAGGCGAAGGGACGAATCCGTTATCTTTTCGATGCAGACTTTTGTCGTAAAACTTGCGTCCGGTGTGGCTGCGTTTATCGCTTCGATCTGCCTGTCCGCTAATCACCTTAAGAACGAGGAGATCACGGAGGCGCAGAAGAGCATTGATTTTTCACTGCAGGTTGATGCATCGTCGAGGCTCGGCCTTCGTATGACCATGACCATAATCCCTGTGGTTGGACTGTTCGTGGCGGTGATCTATTTCAGGAAGAAATTCATCCTTGATGAAAAGAAGATGAATGAGATAACGGAAAGCCTGAAAAAACAAAGGGCGTGACGTTATCTGTTGCCGTGTGATATAATCAGTGGCAATTGCGGATTTATGAGTTGTTTTACAGAGGTAAAGGATACATCATGGGAAATAAGAGTATAGAGATCAGATGGCACGGACGCGGAGGACAGGGAGCCAAGACAGCGGCTCTTCTCCTGGCGGATGTATGCTTCAAGACAGGTGCATATGTACAGGGGTTTCCAGAGTACGGTCCCGAGAGAATGGGTGCACCGATAACGGCGTTCAACAGGATCAGTGATGAAGTGATACGGGTCCACTCGAACATATACAATCCCG
>JAFZQP010000116.1 GCA_017620345.1 Lachnospiraceae bacterium | reverse complement strand
GACTGTTTCCGTAAGGTTATCAAACAGATAATGGGATCCGAACAGATCCTTCATAAAGTACAGCATCTCCATCGACTGTACATTATCTATAAGATGATCACTATCGCTTCCTCCATCACACAATTGTATCCCTCTGTACAATTCTGTGGATTTGTTCAGAGTTATCGTAGCGATCACCGATTCTTCACTGTCAGAATCATTAAATTTTGCATCCTTGTCTCCTTCGAGCGCATTCGGAACATCGGCAAGTAATTTGATCTCTTCTCCATCTGCCTTCAGGCTTTCGATATCTATATATCGTCCATAGCTCCTGCTCCCGTATTCGAAAGGGCACAAACCGTATACTTTGCCGGTTTGGCTCCCCTCCTCAAATCCAACATCAAGGAAGCAAAGCATTCCGGCATACATTACAGGTACCTGGACATCTGTTTTTGATTCAAACCTGTCTTTACTCTCCTTATCTGTCTCAATGAATCCTGAACCCAAACCATATACTGCTACAGGTATATACTTACCGTTAGCGTCCTTAAATCCGAACCATTTTTTCTCCTCGTAATTGGTAAGTTTCTGTCTCCATGCATCACCAACGACTTCATGTCCACCTGCAGGAAGATATCCGAGATAATGATCTTTTCCGTCTATCTTGATCTTCGGCGACTGATTGACCTGATATACAAGTTTAAAATCACGGCGCTTATAATAAATACTGCCGTTGTCTTTATATATCTTCATGCCCTCATTCTGAAGCCGGTGATCCGCTATCTCATCCGGTACATCAGTCATTTTCTCTTTATAGATATCTTTGATCCCGTAGCTCTCAAGTGTATCCTGAAGTAATTTATCTACATCATCTCTACCCTTATCCTTATTTGCGATAAGTTCGCCGGCTACGTGCATCGCACTGAATACCCCGACAAATTTCTTGTAATCATTCAGTACGTATGAAGGCTCAATATCTTCATAATTCTCAAAATAATTCTTAACTTCATCCATCGAAATATAAGGCAGGAACACAGTCAGACCACCTGCATTGGTCTCCTCATATTTTGATGTTTCCTTATGGAGCAGTACCGCCTTTCCCAGATTCCTTTCAACCGCATTTCCTGCACTTTTCAACCTGGCGACAGCATTTTTAACATCGGACCGGGCCGCAACATCCTTATCAATTATCGTTCCAAACTCATCATCCATGCATTTGACAAAATCCACAAGATCCGTGATACCCTTTTCACGCCCGTGGAAATCCTGCGTATAACTTCTCAATGCATAAACACCGTAATAGGTCTCCATAGGATCGATCTCAAACAGATCCATGCAAACTTTTGCATAGTCAGATATTGAAGTTGCAAGGGATGCCGCTTCGCTTGTCTTTGTGAGTGATTTTGTGCCTATATCATCACGTTCCTGATACCAGTTATAATAATCCTCTACGATCATCTTTCCGGTCTTTTCCATCTGAGTATTAACAGCTGCTTCTTTGGAAAAATCGATCTTATTTCCGTCAGCCGCCTTACACAGATCGGAGACCCAGTTTTCGTAAAAATCACCGTTGTTGGCTTCAAGATCCTCAGAGCCGCAGTAATATCTCGTATAAGGAGACCATGCAAGCATATTCTCGAGGCTGCCCATAAGGCAGGCATCATAATCTATAAGCGCAAATTTCTCATTCTCGGTTACACCTGCTTCTTCCATTGTGGGTCTTATCTGCCATGCCTGAAATGTTGAGCCGTCCTTGTCACGCTCGTCATTTCCAAGTCCCCCCAGAGGTCCGCCGCCATGGTTCCAAAGTATGAGCATATACTGCTTCGCAGGATAGTCCGTTTTGGTCGTCCTGATAAACTCGGCAAGTTCCTGCAGTACATCCTTACCATCAGCCTTTGTCATTAGTCTTTCAGCATCTGTCGGCTGTGTAATGGCAGGTTCGAGACTATCCGGATGGATCTCAAAACGCTCGTTCCTGTTCCAGGCTATCTTACAATCACCCGTAGTTATTGCATCATATCTGGTAAGATACCTGTCCCCTTTCCCTGCAGCTACCTTGTCATACTCACCCTTGATCTGTTCCCTGCGATCCTGTATGACAGTATCCCTGGATCTGCCTGCGAGTTGCGTATCAACTCCACCGGTCTCAACGATAAAGTTAACCTCAGGTTCCTTGATGCCTGATATATAGAGACCTTCCATTATCTCAAGTATATCAACGGTTGCCGACATACTCTTTCCTTCAAGATCACTTCCTACCGAATACAGCATTACCGTCATATCGGCCATGTCAGCGCTTGTATCCGGCGTATCGTAAGACTCTTCAACCGAAGCCGGATCCCCGCTCTCATCCGACTCTTCCACTGCTGTAACGATCTCATCTTCACTTTCTGCTATTTCAGTTTCAATCTCATCGAATTCCTTTGTATCCGGTACTTCGTCGGCATGCGCCGTAAGAGGAAGAAATCCTTCCCACGCCAGTGCAAGTGCCAGGATCAAAGCCAGAAATCTGCTTCCGCTAAATAGTCTCTTTTTCATGTTTTCCTCCTTCGGAATTGAACAATGATGCGTATTTTATTATATAGTACCTGAAGGTATAAGAAAAGAGGCCGTTTGATCCGGCCTCTTTTTCAACAATATGAATAAAAACATATCACTTATCAAGTTGTGATGTACAGTGTGGACATCTTGTCGCCTCGATGTCGATCTCGGACTTACAGAAAGGGCAAACCTTGGTGGTCGCAGCCTCTTCCTCTTTATCCCTGTCAAACTTATCCTTCATCTTGTTAATGGACTTGATGATACAGAATATGACAAGAGCTATGAGAAGGAAGTTGATCACTGATGATATGAACAGACCGTAATTGAATACGGCAGCTTCCTCTCCTTCGCCAAACGTAACACACAGTTTTGTAAAATCATATCCGCCTGTCAAAAGAGACAATATCGGCATAACGATATCGTTCACAAGTGAATTAACGATGGCTGTGAACGCGCCGCCGATGATGATACCGACAGCCATGTCCATCACACTGCCTCTTGATATGAACTCCTTAAATTCTTTCCAGAAATTCTTCATGATCTATCACCCTATCTCTACAATCCATCCTTTAGGACCTTCGATCCTGCCCATCTGGATTCCTGTAAGTGTATCGTAAAGCTTCTTCGTAACAGGACCCATGTCACTCATTCCTGCAGGCAGGCAGATCTCTTTTCCATGATCCACGATCTTGCCGACAGGTGAGATTACTGCCGCTGTTCCGCAAAGTCCGCACTCCGCAAAATCGGAAAGCTCACTTGCATATATTTCTCTCTCTTCAGCTTCCATGCCAAGGTATTCCTTTGCTACCTGAACGATGGATCTTCTTGTGATCGAAGGAAGTATGCTGTCTGACTTGGGTGTTACAAGCTTACCGTCCTTTGTAATGAATATGATATTGGCGCCGCCTGTCTCCTCGATCTTGGTACGCGTTGCAGCATCCAGATAGAAGTTCTCATCAAAGCCCTTCTCATGTGCATCAACAATGGCAAAAAGGCTCATAGCATAGTTAAGGCCTGCCTTGATATTACCTGTTCCGTGCGGAGCCGCACGATCGTAATCACAGATACGGACCGTAAGAGGTCTGACGCCGCCTTTGAAGTAAGGTCCGACAGGAGTCGTAAGTATACGGAACTGATATTCTGTCGCAGGTTTAACTCCAATGACCGCATCAGATCCGAACATATACGGACGAAGGTAAAGTGATGCACCGCTTCCGTAAGGAGGAACAAATGCTTCGTTCGCCTTAACGACCTTCTTAACAGCCTCAAGGAACTTCTCTTTGGGATATACAGGCATCTTAAGTCTGGCAGCAGACTGCTCAAGTCTCTCACCGTTAAGATCCGGACGGAACACTACAGTCCTTCCGTCTTCCGTTGTATATGCCTTCAGTCCCTCAAATACGGTCTGCGCATACTGAAGCACACATGAACACTCGTTAAGCACGATGTTAGGGTCCGTGATGAGCTCCCCATCATCCCATTTTCCGTCCTTGAAGTAGGAGACAAAACGGTAATCGGTCTCTATGTATCCGAATCCGAGATTTCCCCAATCGATGTTCTTCTTTTCCATAATATCACTCCTTCCACGCTGAATTTTCTCTATATTATCTGCTTGTGTAATAAAAAAGTCAAGGACGCTCGCCCATTTGGATCGCCTTCGGCCCTCCTATCTGCATATTAAGGCATGAACGGAGGGTACAGTCTTACGTAATACGATTCCTCCATCACGTACGGCGTAAGGTACGGATCGATCGCATATGATTTTCCGTTTATCGTAACCCTGCACCACTGCTGTTTCCATTTATTCTCATTGATGTGATCATACGGGATCTGCATCATGTTAAGGCATAATCCCATGGCACGTGTAGTTCCGGCGCAGTCACCGCCATAGGGAATACGGGTGCCGTTCGCATATTTCTCAACGTTACCAAAGACGCTGCACGGATCGTTATAATGAGCGCCGCTTGTCTTGTAACGTACTCCCGGATTGAAATTGATCCTGTTGTAGAGCACGTTTGCAACATATCCCATCTGACCGTACATATTGTTCGGAAATGCTGCTCGTGCGGCAACAACTATGGGATAGGCTTCATCATATGCATTATAGAATTCCGCCTCGGTGCATCCTTTCCTGAGGCTCTTTCTCTGATATAGCAGTTCCTTAGGCGTTATATCCCCAACGCCGAGCGCATCCATGTTGTATAGATAATACGCCGAAGGAATTCGCCGCTCGAAAATACCGTAGTTGAGATAATGGTCGAGCAGCTTATGAGCATTGTATCCGTACTTGGCCTTCAGATCCGGATAATAGTTTGCATAGAAGTCTGAATCAAACCGTCTTCCCGTCTGCAGATAGAAAACCTCCGCATGCGTATTTTTCGCTGTGAGCGGCAAAAACATAGCCGTAACAAGTAATATGGCCACTACAGATCGTATGATCCTGCCTGTTTTTCTTTTCATGGATCTCATCCCCCCATTGTTTTCACGTTTTTATTCCTGTACTCCCTGAACGTATACTCCACACTGAAATATGTCATCTCCTCGGACTCGGCGACAAGTTCCCAATCGGGATCCTCGTCGAGGTTCGGAAAAAATGCATCCGATTCATAGCTTTGTTCAATCTTCGTGATGATCGCGGTATCGCAGTATTGGTAATATCTCTTGTATACGCTGTCGCCGCCTATTATATATATATCGTCAGAATCGTAGGATTTAAGAAGAGCAAATAATTCCTCGTCATTATGTGCTATAAGAGCATCCCCCGCTCTGTAATCCCTGTCATGCGTCAATATGATGTTCGTTCTGTCACGAAGAGGTAATCCGTTCGGGAATGTCTCAAGCGTCTTACGGCCAAGCACAACGACCTTGCCCTTTGTTTCATTCCTGAACATCTTCTGGTCATTTGGGATCGATACGAGGAGTTTTCCTTTAAAACCGATGGCCCAATTGTTATCTACTGCTGCGATGCATTTCATATTTTGTCCTTTCAAATCCCTAAATCGAATTTAAGCTGCGGATTCTTCGCCTTGATCTCGTCCCTCGGATATCCTTCCACCTTAAAATCATCAACCTCAAGATCCCAAAACGACTTCCCCTCAGGAAGCGTTATCAACGGTGAGCAATCAATGCTGTCTCGCGACATCATCTCTTTTGCCTGATCCATATGGCGGTCATATATCTGAACATTTGCTACAAACCACGTGAACTTTCCCGGTTTATATCCCAGGTGATTGGCGATCGCTATGAGAAATGCCGTGTACTGAAGCTGGTTGATACAGCCTGCCGTCAGATAATCCGAACTTCTCTGGAACAGGCACTGATCAAGGTAGTCCTCTCCGTCCTGTCCGTGACGCACATTCCATACCGTCTGGTAGGCGCACGGTTTAAGGCCGTGCTTTGATTTGAAATCATCCTCCTGCCACATATTGATTATATGACGTCTGCCGTCGGGATCGTTCTTAATGTCGTTTATAAGATTTTCCGTCAGGTTCCACTTTCTGACCGTTGCTCCGTAGCACTGGCCGATCGTACGGTCCCCTATGTCCCACTCATCCCACCATGTGATATTGTATTTATCACGCAGAAGATCCAGATCATTGGACATATCACGATATATCCACAGAAGTTCTCCTATCGATGACTTTATGGCTATGGGGCGAAGGGTTATGAAAGGAGATTCTCCCTTTGAAAGATCATATGAACATGTCACGTGATCGATCGAAAGCGTATGTGCGGGAGTACCGTCTGCATAATGCGGGCGCGGGTTCACATCAAGCGATCCTTCGCGCATTATCTTATCAACTATCTCCCTGAAATACATATCACCCTTTGTCATGATCGTCTCTTCCTTTTTATATCTTTATCCGTTTCTGCGCTGCTCATAAACCCTTCTCAACAGTTCGGAATTGTTGATCTCCCGACTTCCATCCGAAGCTTCCCCGTTGGAACAGAAATCTGCCGCCGTAGGGAAAGCCAGTCCCTTCTCGTTCTGACACATTCCTATCCCCTCGGGATTAACGAAGAAGTGTTTACAGTTACCGCAAAGAGTCACATCTTTATACATGAAAATACCCTCCCGTTTGACTGGTATTATACCAAAAATGTTGTTTTGGCAAAAGGATAATGATAACATTAGGGCATGAATGAATTTGACGAGCGATACAGCACCGCGGAGGATGCGATCTTTGATGCGTTCTTTGCACTGCTGAAAGAAAAGGAATTTGATAAGATAACCGTTGCCGATGTTTCCAAGAAGGCAGGAGTCGTGCGAAGCACGTTCTATAATCATTATGAAAATGTCCCGGCCCTTGTGGAAGCGGCCGAGGACAGAACGATACGTGATATATTCAAGATGATGGAAAGCTTTCGCCCCAGGGATGACAGATCGATGTGTAATTCGTATTTTCTTGCGATCTGCAACTACACGATGAAGAACCCGTTTGTTGCAAACCTCATCAAAAGTCCCCGCGGAGATGCTTTCTTCGAAAAAGCGATAACGATGTTCCACGAGTATGTTACAAAGCTTTCATCCGACTCGGCCGACCGTAAATCCCCCGGTGTGACTTTTTCCTATCTGATCGCAGGAATGATAGGTACAACGATCGGCGTTCTTCATAAGTGGATATCGGATGGTTTTTCCGAACCTTCGGAAAAAATAGCTGATGTCCTGACTCAGGTATTTCTGGCCGGATTTCTGCCTTATTTATAATGGTAACCCCTCCTATCTGCCTGTGTAAGGTCGCTCGCCGATCTGAGTCCGACTATGTCGGAAGCGGCTCGCGGTGCAGACAGGTTCTTCCCATCTTCGATGGGCCCCTCCTATCTGCCTATGCCGGTATATCTTCAAGCGCTTTCGCTCTTACGATCTTTGATGTTGCATTTCTTATGAACGGGTTGTCCCTTAAGACGAGCCCTGTGATACGTCTGTATGTCGGCTGATGGACGTTATACTCATCGATAAATCCCTGGATCGATGCACGTACAGTCTCGTTATCCATTCCTTTTGCCTGTGCCAGTTCCTTCTCGGGATAGATCCTTGCGGTAAGACCGTTATCTTCACCCGTGACAATTACCTCTGCAACAAGCGGGGACAGTGAGATCTTGTTCTCTATCTCTTCCGGAGAGATATTCTCGCCGTTTGACAGGATTATCAGATTCTTTACGCGTCCGTTAATGAACAGATACCCGTCCTCATCGATGTAGCCCTTATCTCCTGTATGGAGCCATCCGTCCTCGAGTGTCTTTGCAGTCTCCTCAGGCATCTTGTAGTATCCCTTCATCACACTGCTTCCCCTGACAAGGATCTCATCATTCTCAAACTTTATCTCAACGTTCGGAAGCGGTTTTCCGATCGAACCTGCCTTATGGTCATCAGGAGTGTTCGATGTGATGACCGGAGAACACTCACTCATTCCGTATCCCTCGAGGACATCAACACCATACTCTTTGAACTTGTCAATATAGAATGGATCGAGGTGTGCTCCGCCGGTAAAGATAATACGAAGCTTTCCGCCGAATACACTCTGTGCGAGCACCTGTGCCGGTACGGACGGGTCGGCAGTTGCAAGCCTTTTGTATATCGACTCAATCATAAGCGGGACCATAAGCATGACCTCCGGCTTGAAGATGCTCATGTTCCTGACCATGTGGAGGAACGAATCATTTATGCATACGACGGCACCGAGCGAAAATCCCTTGAGCCAGTCCATGACAAGGCAGAAAGCATGGTGTATCGGAAGCACGCTCATAAGAACACATCCGGGCTCTACAGTGTACTGAACGGATTCTACGTTGCAGGCGAGATTACTCTGAGTCAGCATTACGCCCTTGCTCTTGCCTGTTGTTCCCGACGTAAATATGATCGTTGCAAGTTCGTCCTCTCCGGCTCCGTCCACATCCGCCGTATCCTTTCCGGATGCTTTGAGTCCTGCCAGACACGGCGCATCATCCTGATCCTCGAGGATCCATACCTTCCTGATCTTAGGGCATGTGAGGCTTACAACCTCCGACATGTTACGAAGTCTGGGGCTTAGGAAAAGAGCTTCGGAATCCGAACGGTTAAGAAGATCCACAAGATCCTCCACGGGAAGATTGGCATCGAGCGGAACCGCAACATTATCACCCGTTGTTATCCCGAGATAACTTTCGATCCAGTATACGGAGCTTGCCCCGATAAGAGCGATATGCTTTTTCGAAAATCCCTCTTTGGCCAGTCCCCTTCTTATTGCGGCAACTTCCCTGTCAAGCTCATCGTAGCCGATCTCCTTCACATCCTTCTTATCAAGCCAGCGTACAGCTGCCAGCCCTTTAAAATCATTTCCGCATTTTTCCCATAATGTCCTTATGTTCTTCATATCACGCAGCCTCCAATCCGTTTAACATCTCAAGTGCCTGACCTATAGTGAACACCTTAAGAACGCTTTCTTCATCAAGTTCAACATCAAATGTATCCTCGAGTTCTCCGAGAAATGACATAAAGTCAAGTGATGAAAATCCTAGATCTTCCCTGAATTTCATCTCATCAGTCATATTCTCCGGGCTGACCTCACAGTACTGTGCAACGATCTTCTTAAATTCATTTTCTCTGTTCATGATCCTTATCTCCTTTTCTTTTTTGATCCCGATTTCCTATACTTCTTCCATTATCTGACCGACTGTTTTTTCCGGTTCGGATATCCCTGTAAAGAGTATCCGCATCATGTAGTAATAAAGCAGTTCCATATCCTTTTCGGTAAGGCTCGCAACCTGGTAGTGATACGAGAAGTTCATCCCGCCGTCTTCGGTATGCGATACCGTAAGGTACATCTTCTTTGTTGCCGCTCCGTTCGCAAACCACTTTGAATGCTGTTTTATATCCCTAAGGAACGGGTTTTCCATCTTGACCGGCATCGGCTGGTATGTAAGATAACAGCTCTCATATCTCGTATCGTCCGGTGTCTTGTATCTTTTCTTCATCTCTTCACGGATCAGTGCCGGATCGTAATTGCTGTGCATGTATATCCTGTTCTGCACGCTCTGTATCTCATATGCCGCCGCCAGGAATTCCGTATCCGGTGATATAACCGTCCTGCACGGGAACATGATCGTCCGGCTTCCTCCCGAAGTCCATTCGTCATGTGTCGATCTTCTTGATATGAAGTTTTCTATCGTTATGTCTTCCTGACCGTTATTGACTTTGGAAAGGTAAGTTCTCATTCCGAGAAGCAGCAGATTTGTCATCGAAAGCTGATGGTTCATGCAAAAATCCATAAGTCCCTTTGCTGCCTGCGGCTCAAGAACATAATCCTTGACCGCGACCATCAGTTCTTTCTTTTCAAAATCAGCAGACCGGAGAGTTTTTCTCCTGTGCTTCTTCCTTGACGCTTCAAGTACCGACGGACCCTGTATGTCTGAGTACAGCGGTTCACCCAGTGCATCAAGCTGATCATCCCAGAACTTTTTGTCCTTTGCGAATCTCTTCTCGTTTGAAGCTTTTGCTATATCTGATTCAAGAACGCTTGCAAAATCGGCAAGGTCTGCGGGATACTCCGATCCGAACCTGTAATGTGTGTACAGTGACATGATGTCATTTATCATGACCACGATGCCACAGCTGTCGATGAGCCTGTGATCCATATGTACGAAAAATCCGTTATAACCCTCCGGAAGTTTTACCATCATGAATTCGAACATCGGGATATTGTCACCGTCAAATGTCTCGTATGCTTTCTTCTGCATGATCTCATCAGCCTGTGCAAGCGTTAAGTCTGTCATATCCTTAAGCGGGATATCACGGCTGTCGGCAGGTGCTATATACTGCATGATCTTTCCGTCCTTATCGGGGGAAGTAAAACGCAGTCTGAGGCATCCGTATCTTTTGATCTCAAGCTGGATACATTTTTTCAGAAGTCCGAAATCGAGCTCGGCTTTCAGTGAAGCTACGACACTCACTCCCGAAACCTGCTGGGTACCGTACTGTCTTATCCATTCGTAATGCATGTTCTGTGCTGCCACAAGCGGGTATGTTTTTTTCATTGCGTACCTCCGTTTTGTTTTAAACAAGCAGCACGGTATCACAACTTTTTTAGGTTGACTACCCCCTGTAAGACTTAATGGACACATTGGATTAAATTGACCGAAACATATCGGACAGATGTGAAAAATGTGTTTGATAAAATGAATTTATGAAAAGAATTCGAGCAGCTTCTTACGGTACAATTCTTCATCCGCATATGCGCTGCAAAGATGTCTTGCCCCTTCGATGATAACAAGTTCCTTCTGTGCGCGGCAGCGCTCATAATTCCTTACCGAGTTCTGTACATTTACGAACGTATCATGACTTCCATGAAAGAAGAGAACGGGTACTTTGTTTACGGCAAGAGCATCTGCCGTATCGGCATCCGACATCTTAAAGTGTGCAAGGATCCTGCAGAAAATATCGACACGCATAAGAAGCAGTTCGATAAAATCAATATGGAACCATTCACCTGCAATATCCCTAAGCTGCTGCTTCATCGAAGAAAAACCGCAGTCGCATATAAGGCCTTTTACCCTGCCGGAAAGTTTATGCCCCGATGCCATGATGATCGCAGCGGCGCCCATAGATTCACCGTACAGATATATCGGAAGGTTACCGGTATCTTCCGCATCGAGCATGTTCGTCCAGTCAAGTATGTCCCACTGTTCCTTTGCGCCGAACGTGATATATTTTCCTTCACTCAACCCGCAGCATCTCTGATCCACGAACAACAGATCGCACCCGTTCTCATGAAGGAACTTCGCGGTATTTGCAAAATCTCCGAATCCGCTGCCTCTGTATCCGTGAGACAGAAGCACTATCCTTTTTGCGTTCTCACAGCGCAGATAATACGCATGAAGACAAAGACCGTCACGGCTCGTGATATATCGGTCCTCCATATCCTGTGCCATACACCAGGCCTTGCCGTCTTCATATTCTTTTTCGTAACCGTTGCGCGGATGGTTGATCTTCGGATGTTTAAGACTTACCCATTTCCTGCCGCCACTCTTATATCCTCTTTTTCCGTCAACAAGCAGTTTGAAAAACGGATACCCGAGCGAGATAAAAGCGCTGGCTGCCACACATGCGGTCGCAGCGATATCTCTTTTCTTCATTTTTATGTCATAAACCGTACTTTGTCCCGTTTGCGATCGGAAGGCGATCGTTCAGATATTCAAAGCTCCTGTACCAGTCTTCATCGGGTCTTATCCATCGCTCATGCGAAGTCTCTTCGATAAAGTTGAACGATTCATATCCGGGAATGAAGAATCGCGTTCTCTCCGAAGCCGGAAGATGCTTCATTTCCTCGGTCGTCCTGTTGAACCAGTGATGAGTTACATAAAAGTATTTATCCTCAAGATTCTTTATCTCCCGTTTGAGATAAAAATCCTGCAGTTTATCGATCTCAAGATCATCCCAGCAGCAGTCGACCTCATACCATTCATCGTCAAGTTTGACGATATTCCACGCATGATAGGCATCACCCCAGAGCGTTCCCTCAGGAGTATCAGCCTTACCCGTTACCTGCGCGGCACATATACCCGCCTGCCTGAGAAGATACTGATATGCCTGGGCATATCCGTCACACACGGCTCTGTGTTTTGCTCCCCTGCTGTTCTCAACCAGAGCACCGTAAGCAGTGTGGGCAAGATCCGGTCCGTATAGCCCAAGTTCAAGTAACTCCCTGTCATAACTTACCGTTTCGTTTAACTTATCATGTATCTGAAGTTCTATCTCCGAAGCGGATGCATTTTTGTCAATGCTTCGCATAAAATTATATACGGCATTGTCAAACTTTGCGATCATCTCATCTTCATTTAGTTCCGCGGGGCCAAGCCTGAATTCAAGCAGTATGCCTTCATCATCGGCAGAACTCTCAACCATCGGCAGACGGCTGTCAGATACGCTTATATAAAAGAACTCGGGATGATCTCTGAGCATCGCATAAAAAACAAGATCGATCTGTTCCTCGATCTCTTCAAATTCGGAAAGCGGCATAAAGATCTTTCTTGAATAATCCGCATCATCCTTGTGCATGACAAGATCATAGTAGACCTGATATATGTTCCTTTCCTTTTCCGTCATGGAGTCATAATACAGACAGTTCTCAAATTCGTATTCAACTCTTTGGGGCGCGGCTGCATCAAAGATCTTCTCATCGGCTGCCGGAACGATCATCTTTGCGCGCTGACGGTATCCTGCATTGACTGCAAAAACAATACACAAAAGCACTACCGAAGCCAACACCGCCCCGGGGCCGATACGCCTCTTTGTCGGTACTTTGCTTTCCATGTATTCCTTATAGGTATACCCTCTTGCCGGGACTTCCTGTCTGTAACTTTGGACCGGCTCCGGTATCGGCTCCTCCCACGGCTCATCATGCGCTTTGGATCCGCTTACCGGTGCGGATGCACTCTCTTCAGGGCACGGACCTGTTTTATCACAGATCAGGTCATAGATCTCCTCGGTATCAAGTCTGTTCCAATCCGCGGAACTGACCCCGAGTGAGATCATGGTGCCACCGCACCTGGGGCAATATGCAATATCAAATTCTTCGTACAGATCCGTATATCTGCATTTTCTACATGCGTATACAAACATTTGATCTTATGATTCTTCCGTCTCCAGGCGTTGTCTTGCCACAAGCTGTGCAAAGAAACCGTTATTTTTCAACAACTCATCGTATGTTCCGTCCTCAACGATACTTCCCCCGTCAAGTACGATTATCCTGTCGCATTGTTTGATCGTAGACAGCCTGTGAGCGATCACTATCCTTGTGCATTTCATTGAATCAAGTGCAGAAGATACCTTCTTCTGTGTTATGTTGTCAAGCGCACTTGTTGCCTCATCAAATATGAGTATCTTCGGACGCGGCGCGACCGCACGTGCTATCATCAGCCTCTGCTTCTGTCCTCCGGAAATGCCGCCCTGTCCTTCGCTTATGAAGGTGTACATTCCCATCGGCATCCTGCGTATATCGTCGGCGATCCCTGCAAGTTCTGCCGCAGCCCATGCATCATCAAGCGTTAAGTACGGTGCGGTTATGACAATATTGGAATAAATATCTCCCGAGAACAGTTTGCCGTCCTGCATCACTGTGCCGATCTTCTGCCTGACTGATTTGGTATCCAGTCTCTTAAGATCCCTGCCATCGTAATACACCGCTCCTTTCTGCGGAGTCTCAAACCCGAGAAGAAGTCTTACAAGCGTACTCTTTCCGCACCCTGTCTTTCCTACGATCGCAACATACTGTCCGGGCTTTATCTTAAACGAAAGGTCTTTAAGAACAGGTTCATCGTCGTCATATGCAAAAGTAACGTTATTGATCTCCACTTCACCTTTAAGATCCGATACGACTTCTTTTTCCTCCGATATTTCCGGCTCCGTATCAAAGAACGGCTTTATCATCTCAAGAGTAGGCTTGATATCCGATATGGATGTAACTATCTGTGCGAGAGAAGCAAACGCCGCGCTGACCATTCCATATGATATGCTGAATGCATAGTAATCTGAAACCGACACATGAGTACGTATGGCAAACCAGTATATGACCACCGTACCTGCAAGTGATACAGCGGTCGCTATCACATTGCTCACCTTCAGGAACAGCGGCGGATTGAATGAAAGTGCTGCCTGATCGGCATAGGCATTTGCCCATTTCGCAAAAGCCCTGTTCTCAGCACCTGACAGTCTGATCTTCTGGATCCCGGATATCAGCGCATAGCTGATGCCGTTCTCCGTGTTGGCAAACTCCATCTGCTTTTTTGTAACGCGCATCCTGATCAGGATCGTAAATACGGTAACAAGGAACGATATCAAAGTAACGATCATTGCCGGCGTTACAAGTCCGGGGGCATACTTAAATATCTGAAAAACATATGCAAGCGAAAACAGTGAACCGAGTGTTGTGTTAAATACCATGCTCACGAGCTGGTCCGACAGGTTGCTTATGTATCCCAGACGGTTTGAGAGTTCTCCCGAATTATGATCCCTGAAAAAAGATGGCGGCATGGAAAGGATCCTCATCATCGAAGCCGCCTTTACGCTCACGGACATTCTTGTCTGGATCCGGCTTGCAACAAGCGTTCTGATAACGCTAAACAGAAGCGAGCTTATCGTAACGCCTGCAAGAAACAGCCCTGCCCCCACAAGCACAACCGTACTTTTGGAAGCAAGCACTTCGGAAAACAGCAGGGAATTTATCTTTGCAACCAGCATTCCGACGCCGGTCACGATGGCCATGGCAATCAGCAGATCAACAGTATCCGTTGGCCTTACCTGCATGCAGATATACTGGAAGAATGACGAAAGACTCATCTTCCTTAACGGGAACGGTTTATAAAAAACGATGGCCTCCGGTTCGATAAGGCCTTCACTCTTTTTATCGACACTTATATATTTACCCTGTTTCCTGTCATAAAACCTGTATCCTCCGGTCAGCGTCGGCAGCAGAGCGACGGCGCTTCCGTCTTCCTTCAGTGTTCCGAGCATCGCACCAACGGCATCCCTGCGCCATCCCTTTTCAAGCCTTACCGTACGGTGCATGACCCCACAAGGTCTGACGAGATATTCAAGCACTTCATCTCCGTTCTCGACATTATCGGGAACCTTGCCGGGTTTGGCATGGTAGTACTCCAGTATTTTTACGATCTCCGATGTCAGCTCACTCCTGTGATCCGACCGGCTTGTCGCAAGCCTCTTTCCCATGACGGCACCCGCTATCCCGGAAAAAGCATCCGTGATAACATTCTCATCAGCTATGGCACGTTCTTTTATCTGTTCTTCAAACCAACCCATACATAATATCCCGTTCGATCATTCACTTATGACAAGTTCTTTATAAGCACCGCCGGCCTTTATCAGTTCATCATGAGTCCCTCGCTGAACAACTTTTCCGTGATCCAGGACTATGATCTCGTCACAGTCCCGTATCGTCGACAGTCTGTGTGCTATTATCACACAGGTTATCCCGCGATCCTTGATCGCCTGTGTTACCTCGAACTCGGTCTTTGCATCAAGAGCACTCGTCGCCTCATCCATTATTATCATCGTGGGATCCTGGGCAAGGACTCGTGCGATCTCAAGTCTCTGACGCTGTCCGCCCGAAAAATCCTTACCTCCTTCATTGATCCTGTAGTGGTAATTGTCTTTTCTTCTCATGATATCATCATGTATCCCGGCATCTCTTGCTGCGAGGATCACCTCGAAATCCATGATCGAGCTGTCCCACATCGTGATATTATCGGAGATCGAATCTTCAAACATGATTATATCCTGATCCACAACGGCAACAGATCCGGTAAAGACCCTTCTGTCGATCTGTGTGATCTTTTTTCCGTCAAACAATATCTCCCCGTCCCACGGAATGTTAAGGCCGGAAATAAGCTTTGCAACCGTACTCTTGCCGCATCCTGTTTCTCCGACGATCGCAACTCTCTGACCCGGTTTCAGTTCAAGGTTAAAATCGGTTATGATCGGCTCACTTAACTTGGAATATCCAAAAGTGACATGTTTCATCGAAAGATTTCCCGAAAGTTTACGGATATCATCATCCGACCCGGTGCTTGAAAAGACCGGATCCTCCGGGTACTGCATAACATCTTCAACTCTTTCCATTGAAGTGCGCATCTCCTGTATCGTCTGACCGGCCCCGATCAGTTCCTGTACGGGAGCCAGGAATTGCATCATGAACGTCTGGAACGCAAAGATCATACCTACGGTAAAACTGCCCTGCATTGCATACCATACTCCAAGGATCAGGATCAGTGCATTCGTAAGTGACGATGTTGCAAGAGGTATGAGGCCCAGCATGGCATCCTGCTTAATGTATCTTACGTTCTGAGTGTTTACGGAAGCCTGATATCCGGACCATTTTTCGAAAAATCCGTTTTCGGATCCGCCTGATTTGATAGTCTCGATCATATCTATTCCGCTTACGGCAGTTCCCTCAAGCTTTCCCTCATCGCGCATCATAACACGCATTATATTGATGCGCTTTCCTGAGATGTATTTGGAAACACATGCATTAATCAGCACCGATGCGACGCCGATGCACGTAAGTGTTAATGAATACCGGATCATTATCACCAGATAGATGATCATCATAACTGTCTGGATCACAAGCGGCGCAACTGTATTGATAACAGTGGCTGCAATGGATGCGTTGGACAGTTTTCTGAGTTGAATATCCCCCGACATCCGCTGCTTGAAGAACTCCATCGGAAGCCGCAGTACCTTCCACATATAACTGCAGTTACCGACCGCATCCATCTTTCCGTTCAGTCTGAGGCTGTATACCGCCTGTATCCAGGAAGAGACGATCGTGATAAGCGTGACCGCAACCATTCCGGCAAAGAATGCAGGTATCCAGTCCGGATCCTTTCCTGTGAGGAGCCGGTCAAGGAATACCCTTGAAAAGCCCGCAGTGATGATACCTGTAAGAGATGCTATCACCGATGTGATAACAACAAATGCTACCGCAGAACTGCTTCCTTTAAGACGTGTCCTTGCAAATTCGACAACACTCTTGGGTTTACCGTCAGCAACAAACCCATCACCCGGCTCAAACATGATGACTATACCGGTAAAAGCTTCATCGAATCTCTCTTTTGAAACAACGATATTTCCGCGGGCAGGATCGTTGAGATACACTTTGTTTCCCTTAAATCCGTTGCAGACAACAAAATGATTGAATTCCCAATGGACAATGCAGGGAAAACTCCCCTCTTCGCGCAATTCCTCGGGTTCAACCCTGTACCCCTGTGCATCGAGACCGTAATTACGGGCAGCAACAAGTATATTTTTTGCATTTGAACCGTCACGGCTGACACCGCAATCGCTCCTGGCCTGCTCAAGCGGGACCCACTTACCGTAATAGGCAAGTATCATGCAAAGTGATGCAGCGCCGCATTCAAGCGCTTCCATCTGCATAACTACGGGGACCTTGGCCACTTTACCCGTAACAGGCTTTTTGATCGGATTGGTGGACATTTATCGCTCCTGTATGCTCAAACTCTCAATTAGTAACAAAAGTAATCGGATGTACAACCTTTTCGGCTCCGGTATCATCTGATACATTTACCGTACCGAATATGCTCCACGCCAGTATACCCAAAAGAAGCGCAACCGAAGCCAGCAGCGCAATCCAGACCGACGGTGTCGTCACCCTTATATAATCGTTAAGATCCTCCGGAGAATGTGCACGCTCCAGACTTTTTTCCCTAAACAGTTCAGACATGATCGTATCCTCGCAAAAAACTGTCATTATAAATATCCCAACACCAATAATTTACAATAAACGACAGATTATGGCAACTTTTGCCTTATCTATTGCATTTATCTTCAAAATAACGCATAATATCTATGTAAGGAGGGTATTAATATGATGGATGATAAGAAATTAAATGATAGTGAACTTGAAAACGTATCAGGCGGATTTATCTTTAACGCCACCAATATCTCAGGATCGGATCCCATGCGTCCCTGGGAAGTGATCGACAACAAAAACGGTAACGTTCTTAACAGATTTGGTACAAAAGCTGAAGCTGAGGCATGTGCAAGAAGCTATGGTTCTCTCACATACAATGCCATGGAGATCAACTGGAACGATGTTTGCAGTCTCCGCAGCAACCCGATCGCATAAGTTTTCTGATGATCACAAAACAACGGCGGCAATTGCCGCCGTTGTTCTTTACCCTTTTTTTTCGTTTTCAAAATCGGCAACCGAATACTTCGGTATCAGACTTCCGCTTCCGTTCATCTTGAAATATCCTCTGAATATCCTGTCCACCGCAGTCTTTACGCCATCGTTATCCGTACCCAAAAGTATTACAAGAAACTGCTGTTTACTGTATCTTGTAAGGACATCAACATCTCTTATTGTCTGACGGATCGACTGTTCCATGTTATACATGGAACGTTCAAGTTCATCCGAGCCAAACACATCACCTTTGGCTGACTCAAGCGATATAACGATAAGCTTGAACGAATGGTCAAATCTCTGCTCAAGGTTAACGATGAACTCATACAGCTTCGCAAATTCCCTGTAATCGACGTTCATGGCGCCATTATAGCTTCCACTGTTTTTAATGTTGGTAACAAGTTTACTTACGTCTATATTGTCTATAGCCGAGATCTCGGAATCCTCTTTGTAGAAGTTAAATCCGCTCTTTCCGTTCTGCTTAACATGGTACAATGCCTTATCCGCCTTGTTATACGCATCCGTATAATTGTTTTCCGGCGTAGACATCACCATCCCTGCCGAAATCGACGCAATGGAAATCTCGGGATCATCCTTTTTATTCTGTTCAAAATCACGGATGATATCCTCCATCCTTCTTTTTGCATCTTCCTGCGAAACATTTTTCATAAAGAGCAGGAATTCATCTCCGCCGAGCCTGCAGCACAGACTGTCCGAACTGTTGTCGGCAAGTGTATCTCCCATTATGTGGAGTATCCTATCCCCTGCTTCATGACCGTATGTATCGTTTATCTTCTTCAGATTATCTACATCCATGAACACAAGACATCCCGGCTCTTCCATCATGACACGTGCGATCGTCTTCTCACCGGAGTTCCTGCTCATGATACCTGTCGTTACATCTATCTCGTCCTTTGATCCGCCCGCAGCAAATGTCTCAACAACTTCCTGCAAAAGCACCGATGATGCCTCGGCATCATCTTCCTCCCCGGTATCCTTCTTCAGTATCTCATCAAGCTCGCCGCCGTCCCACAATTCAAGGAACACATCAGTGATATAGGGATCAAACTGTTTTTCCTTTCCGTTTTCAAGTTCATTTCGGATATGACAGCTGTCGCATGCTTTCCTGTATACCCTGTCTGAACTCATGGCATCAAAGGCATCGGCAATGGCAACGATCCTTGCCTCTTCCGATATCTCTTCACCCTTTAGACCCTGCGGATACCCTTTTCCGTCATATCTTTCATGATGTGAGACCGCCACATCATCAGCCGCCTTCACCATGATCCTGTCCTTAAGCATATCCCTTCCGATAGTCGTATGGGATTTGATTATATCAAACTCGATATCAGTAAGTTTCCTCGGATTGTTCAGGATCGAATCGGGAACCCCGATCTTTCCGATATCATGAAGAAGCGCCGAAAACTTCAGTTCATCGATCCTGTCCCGGTCCCATCCGAGTTTTTGTGCGATCTTCCCGGAATATTCGGCAACCCGCGTCGAATGCCCCCTGGTATAAGGATCCTTTGCATCGATGGCATTTGCGAGTGTGTGGATCGTCTGTCTCGACATCTGCTCGATCTTCTGGCTCTGCTGCTTTACAACGGCAGTCTGCCTTTCCACCTCTTCGGTCAGTCTGTTTGCGTGATCTATCTCAAACAGGGCTGTTCTGTGATACTGAATCATCGCCATCCCGGTAAAGATCGAAAGACATGCATACAATATCGGAAAACGTGTCATGAACATCGGGGTGTAATACGTGGCAAAGCGCGCATTTAGCGGCGAATAAAATACAACTGCGATAAGAAGCGTATAATAAGCGGACAGAATGATACCGTTTTTTACACTCACGAAATAACACAAGCCCAAAGGGATGAGGAGCGACCACAGGATCGCGGATCCCTCGCCCGCTGCGGTAAGAACATATATCGTCATAAAGATCACGCAGAATACAGTCGGAAATTTGATCGCAAGCTCCCTGTTCTTCAGTACATGAGCACTGAATCCGCAGCCTGCTCCGGCAATGAGTGTTGCGAGCGAAGCAAGCAGTAGCGGGATATTATGAGACCTGATATCAAATATGAGAAGGATCAGTCCCAGCAAAGCTGAGACAATGCTCACAAAAGTAAGCGCACGCATATTTGATTCAAAACGCCGCCCTACATAGATCGTTCTGTTTAGTGTTGTCCATAACGAGCGAAAAGCCGCAAATGGTTTTTTTATCATGTGCATATGATATCATATATTTATGTTTTACGCAGTTAAACCCTTGCCGTTTATATCGTTTCTGATATACTATATATTGTATGATAATGCGATCGACGGGACAAGATGGGATGCGGGCACGACTGGTTTTTTTGTACCTTGTGTTTATAACGGTATTGTTTGCTCTGTCCGCGACATTATGCGTCCGGGCAGCGGAAAACATCACGGTTGTCATTGACCCCGGTCACGGAGGCGTATCAGAGGACGGAAGCGAGACCAATTCCGGATGCAAATATCACGGTCTTGAAGAAAAGAACGTCAATCTGATCACCGCGCAGGCCCTGTACGATAAGCTGACACAATACGGAAACGTAAGCGTATATCTGACAAGAGATAACGATACCGAGACTACACTCGATCAGCGGATCGAATTTGCCAAAAGCGTTAATGCCGATGTCGTCGTTTCGGTTCACTATAATGCATCTGCAGAACACAATTTCTTCGGTTCGGAGATATTCACCTCAGCTTACGGAAAGTGTTACGGTATCGGGCACGCTCTGGCTGAGCATATAATGGATGAATGGACATCCGAGGGTAACATCCGCAAGGATATCAAAACAAGGATAGGAAAAAAAGGCGATTACTACGGTCTCATAAGAAAAGGGACCGAAGCCGGGATACCTGTCATAATACTTGAGCACGGATACCTTGATAATGACAGGGACTATCAGCGGATCCGGACGGAAGACGCATGGAAGAACTTCGGCGTACTTGATGCTGACGGAATAGCGAAGTTCTACGGTCTGGAGAAGGATGTCGTAAGGGAGAAGGTCGGACCGGTCGATGAGATATCAGATCCATCCGATCCTGTCATGCCGGATTCAACGGAACCGACCGGAGTCCGGCTCGAGATAGATGAGTACAACAGCAATAAAGGCGATGTTAAGTTTACACTCTATGCGTATGATGATGAGAGTAAGCTTATGTATTACGGCTTCGAAACGGGAGACGTCGATAAGGATACCGTTTTTTCGGAGCTTGAACTGTGGGAAGGCAAAAACGGCAAAATGACCGGATCTTTTCATGTCCATCCCGGATATGAAGGCAAATTGACCGCCAAGGTCTATAATGTTTACCAACTCGACTCCCTCAGTAATACCGTTACTCTCGAGCCGGATGAAGAAGCCCCGGATGATGAGGAAGACAACGCAGTTGTTAATGATGATGGTGAAGACGCAGGTATTTCCGCTCCGAACGAAGACCTTACCGAAGCCGAAGCAGCTGCCGAACCGGACTGGGTTATAGGCGGAGACCTTCCAAAGGTTGATACATCGGCCATAGCAAATGCAATAGATAAAAATACCGAATCCAAGGTGAAGAAGTCATATACAGGGCTGATAATTGCCGGCCTTGTAGGTGCGATCACCATTGCGGTTTCTATAGTAATAGGAATATCATATGCGTCTGACAAACGGCGCAGATCAGGAAAAAAACGGGAGGATAAGTAAGTATGAAGATCACATTCATCGGTGCGGCGCACGAAGTTACGGGAAGCTGTCATTACCTTGAAGTCGGCAGCAAACATATCCTTGTAGACTACGGTATGGAGCAGGGCATAAATATTTACGAAAACATGCCGCTTCCTGTTGATGAAGCGATGATCGATTACGTACTGCTCACTCACGCCCATATTGACCATTCCGGTCTACTCCCGCTCCTGTATGCCAAAGGCTTTCGCGGACAGATATACGCAACCGAGGCGACTGCAGATCTTTGCAGCATAATGCTTCGAGACAGTGCGCATATCCAGATGCAGGAAGCAGAATGGCGCAACAGAAAAGCAAGACGTTCATCCGACGTTACGGAATACGTTCCCCTCTACAATATGGAAGACGCAGACGGAGCCATCAGGAGTCTTGTGCCCGTCAAGTATAACGATAAAGTCAGGATATGCGACGAACTGTCGGTAAGATTTACGGATGTCGGACACCTTCTCGGTTCCGCAGCCATCGAGGTATGGCTTACCGAAGAAAATATCACGAAAAAGGTTGTCTTCTCGGGCGATATCGGCAACTCCAACCAACCCCTGATCCGTGATTTTTCAACTATAGACGAAGCAGACTATGTTCTGTGTGAATCAACATACGGAGACAGACTTCATGCAAAGGGACGGGTGGACTATTCCGGTGAGCTTGCATCCATCATAAGAGATACATTTGCCAAAGGCGGAAATGTCGTCATCCCTTCATTTGCCGTCGGCCGTACTCAGGAGATCCTCTACTATATCAGACAGATCAAAGAGCAGCATCTGCTTGACGATCTCGGGGACTTTCCCGTATACGTGGACTCTCCTCTTGCCGTGGAGGCAACGGGGATATTCAACAAGAATGTCTATGAATGCTTTGCCGATGAAGCGCTCGAACTCGTCAAGCGCGGTGTCAACCCGCTTGTCTTTACGGGTCTTAACCTTTCGATCACGAGTGATGAATCAAAAGCGATCAACTTTGATAATGAACCGAAAGTCATCATATCCGCATCCGGTATGTGCGAAGCCGGACGTATCAGACACCATCTGAAGCATAATCTGTGGCGTGAAGAATGTACGATACTGTTCGTCGGATACCAGGCAGTCGGAACATTGGGCCGTTCCATCGTAGAAGGAGCCAAGGAGGTCCATCTGTTCGGTGAGACGATCGAGATAAGGGCGAAGATAATGAAGCTCGAAGGTGTATCGGGACATGCCGACAAGGCAGGACTGACGCGATGGATGCTCGGATTTAAGAACGATCCGAAGATGGTATTTATCGTACACGGCGATGACTCGGTTACCGATGTATTTGCCGAATATCTTCACGATGAACACGGCTTTAATACTTACGCACCTTTTTCCGGAACGCGCTATGATTTCATAAAGGATGAATTTGAGGAAGAGGCTGTCGGCATCAGGATCGAAGGTGCCAGGAAGAAGACCAGGACCGTTTCTTCCGTATTCGAGCGGCTCCTTGCTGCAGGCCAGAGACTCATGGCCGTCATCAGCCACAACGAGGGCGGTGCCAACAAAGACCTTGCAAAATTCGCGGACCAGATCAACAGCCTCTGCGACAAGTGGGACAGATGATCACTCCTCTGTGATCATATTAACCGGCTCGAGCGATCTTATCCTTCTGCCCAGAAATGCTGCGGTTGCCATGGCTATACCGCATATTATTATCGCAGTCATGACATACGACAGCGGAAGTACCGTAAATATCGCTTTCCTGAATCCGAATATCGCAAAAGCCGATCTCATAAGGTTTTCACCCGAGACAGGCGACAGGACCAGTCCAAGTGCCACACCTATCACAATGGACGGCATATTGGACAGCATTATCTGACGGATCAGTTGACCCGATGTAAAACCGAGTGCTTTCGATACTCCCAGATTCCTCCATTCGCGGGTGATCTGCGCACGCACAATGAGCGATTCAACAAATGCAACTATCAGTATAGTGAGCGCTGCGATAAACAATGCGGTTGCTTTCATCCCGAGGGTGACGACTCCTGTCGTACTCCTGCAGGCTTCCCTGTAATCCGTAACCTCAACATCGGGATACATTTCTTCGAATTCATTCTTAAAATCATCAAATGTATTTCCACGCTTCAGATTGACCCAGATATTATACTCATCAACCGGTGGCGCTACGCGCTCATATCCGGCTGTTGTTATATATGCCATCATGCCCATGTTGTTCATCGTCTGACACAGGCCGCATACCCGGAAGTCCTCTTCTTTTCCGCTGTTCCTGATAGTGACCGTATCACCGACCCCGGCACCCAATGTATCAGCTGCTGCACTTGCCAGCAATATATCATTCGGTCCCTCGGGCCATCCTCCTTCGAGCATGGCTCCGCCTTTTATGTTTGATGTATCCGTAAAAGCTCTTGTCGTAATGCTCGCTATCCTTTTCCCGACAGTATAATTGAACGCATACCATGTATCGCCGTACACGGACTTTACGCTGCTCATCGCTTCGATATTCTTCATCATGGTTGTATTGCCGTCAACTACCGCATCACAGTCAAACATACCTGCAATGTTGAGAAGAGCGACATCATCTTTTGCATAAGAATCGACCATGCCGAACCCGACGATCGTCGATATCGACAGGATCGCCATGATGAATATCACACCGAGTTTAGACGAAAACTTTCCGAACGTATCCTTGCAGGCCATCGTGAGCGATATCGGAAGCACGGAATGTTCGAATGAAAATGTGTTCCTTCTGTTCTTTGTCGCGCTGTTTCCCCCATGAAGAGCCGAAAGCACTGACGTTTTTGAATACTGTCTTCCAAGTATGAGCGTAAGAGCCGTCACGATAATACATATTCCGGCAAACACCGATGCCGCGATCGCCGGGCTTACCGGCTGGTTCCATGAAAGGCCCAGCGTGGCCCGGATTATTACGCCTGCCGGTCCGAGTATGGCTGCACCCGCAACTATTCCCAATAAGCATCCGATGCTTGAGACAAGAAGGAGCTGGAACAAAAGTATCGTCACAAGTTCTCTTACCGTATATCCGGAAGCCTCCATGATGCCTGTATTTTTCATATTGAGCATGATAAAATTCTTTACCGAAAAATGAATTATGACCATCGCGATAACGAACATGATCACCGCAAATACCAGAACTATCGCTATGAACATCATCGGAAGGATCAGCGAAGCAGTCTTCATCAGATCTGCAGGAAGGAAGTTCATTGATGACAGGCCGTACCCCGGATGAGTCTTACAATAGTTTATATACCAGTCATTGAACTCGTTGAACAGTTCATCCGAATATGCATTCCCGTCCTTGCCCGAATCCTTTGCCGACTTCGCGATGTTCGTCTTGAACAGCAAGGACGGCAGAGCCTTTGTGGGATTCTCAAATTCGATCGTATTGTACATTCTCTCCGACGTGAATATCAGGTACGTTCCCATGTTCATCGGCGAGCAGTATATATTATCCTCGTTGTAGGCCGCGACTTTCAGACGGTAGATGTTATCACCGATCTTCAGTTCCATCACATCTCCGATCCCGAATGATCCCGCCAGAGATACAGGGATCACCACCTGATCTCCATGGAGCTTTCCTGTTGCGCAGGAGGTTTTCTGTATCCGCCTTTCATCCTCATATGATGCGACATGAAAAGAATAATCGGTCCACGTCTTTTCACCCTTATGGCGGTATTTTGCATTGGTGTTGAGATATTTCGTCGCCTCATATCCCGAAAGTTCGGGATTGCCTTTTATGATCTCGGCCATCTTCGCTTCGGCGCGGTCATCTTTTGACATCAGCACAAGAACATCAGCAGCGTCGATAGCTTTCATATTCGTATCAACGACCCTGCCGGTACCGATCATAAAGGATGCACTGATAAATATCAGGAGCGATGCGATAAATGTCAGTATGAAGAACGTGATCATATCGCCTCTCTGCTTTTTTATGTTGTTTTTGGCCATAAAAAAATAACGGTACATCCTACCACCCCATATCCTGCAGGAATGCCTTGAGCTTGCCGTGACGCTGCCGGGCCTTTTCCAGATCCGGGTTACTCTCATCCTTGTAGTTTCCGACGTACGGGCCGAGTTCAACCTCGTCGGATATCACGCCGTCCGCAAGATAGATTATGCGGTTTCCGCGCTCCGCCGCGGCAAGAGTATGTGTGACCATCACAATGCTCTGACCCTCGGCATTAAGATCAGACAGTATGTTCAATACGTTTTCCGTATTTTGTGAATTAAGCGCACCCGTGGGTTCATCGGCAAACAGCACTTCGGGACTGTTTATAACGCCACGCACAACTGCAACCCGCTGTTGCATACCTCCGGACATCTGTGTCGGAAACTTGTCCCAGTCGCCTTCCTCTATCTCTACACGCCGAAGGAGCTCCTTTGCTTTTTCGGCAAGTTCACGGCGGCCGGAGTGTTTGAGAAGGCCAACCACCATAACGTTATCAAGCGCGCTCATGCTGTCATTTAAGTAGTTTTGCTGAAATACAAAACCCACATGATCCCTTCGAAACCTCGCAAGCTGGTCGTTGTTAAATCTTGTGATCCCGGTCGGCTCCTCATCGGCCGTTTCATAAGTTATCGCACCCATGCTCGGCCTGTCCATCCCGGAAAGAGCATACAGGAGTGTACTTTTGCCCGAACCCGAATTACCCATTATGACCGTAAAATCACCCTGATATATTTCCATGTCAAGATTTTTAAGAACCTGCTGTTCGACGTTGCCTGTCGTAAATGATTTACACAGGTCCTTTGTGTATATAATTCGTTTTTTTGCGCAGTCCTGTGTATCCACCTATTTCACCTTAACCTTCTGTCCGTCCGTAAGCTCGCTCATTTCATCCCATCCGACTGTTTCTCCGGCTGTAATGCCTTCTATGATCTCGGCCATATCATCATTTCTGACTCCGGTAACGACACTTCTCTTTACGGCCTTTCCATCCTCTATCACAAATACATAGTCACCGTCCTCATCCGAACATAATGCATCCATCGGAACAAGGAGTGCATACGCCAGCATGGCAGTTCTTATCTTTGTCTTGGATTCAAGTCCTAGGATGATCGAATCATCGGGCTCGGTCAGTTTCAGTTCAACCCTGATCCCGGGCGTTGCAGCGTCTTCGCTAGTTTTCTTTTCGATCCTTGTCACCCGGCATTCGTAATCTTTATTCTTAATGTGGGCGCTCGCAGTCTGTCCTTCTTCTATGTTTATGATGTCATACTTATTTACAGCGCATACAACAGCCACATCATCGATAGACTGGATCTCTATGAGTTCCTGACCCTCTTTCACACTGCAGCCTTCCGTAACCGAAAGTTTGGTCACTACTCCCGAAAACTCCGCCTTGATACCTTCCGACGCAACAGCCAGATCTTTAAGCCTTGATTCATTCACAAGATCATCGGCTGCCTTTTCGGCTTCGAGCCGGTCCCTGGCTCCCTGAGTCTGCAGGTTAAGCTGTGTCTGGGCCTTCTGGCTCTCCATTACGGATTTCTTCTCCTTATATGATGTCATCAGATAATTGAGAAACTGAAGTTCATCCTGGCGCTTTACTATCTCAGGATCATACTGCTGATCATGGCTGTTCTGTGCGATCTCATATTCGATGTTCTCTCTTTTTTTCTGTACATCCTTGGGATCATCGCCCTCCTCGGCCACGCACCCCGCAAGATATGCCTGCAGCTGGGCACCGCGCTGTGACAGTTCACTCTTTCTGTCGGTAAGAGCCTTCTGAGTCATAATGATGACAGCCTCTGTTGTCTGTATCTGCTGTTCCAGTTCGGGAAGAGAGTTCTTCGCCTCCTGGTACAGCCCGCCTACACGTCCTCCGTACTGCTTGGAATCATCATAACCGCCCTGATCCGCAGCCGCATCAAGCTGAGCCAGCATCTCATCCATCGAAAGTTCTTCCGTATCATAGGATATAAGGAGGTCTCCGGCCTTAACCAGATCGCCTTCTTTTACATGAACGGTGCTTATTCTCCCATCGATCTTCGAATAATACGATCTCCTGTCAAGGCTTTCTACCTTTCCGTTAAGCTCCAGCTCACAGTCAAGCTGCCCGGAAGACACCGTTGCCGTCTGTATCGCAGTACCTGCGGATACGCTTACGGATGCTGCTCCGACTGCAGCTGCTACCGCTATGCATGTTCCTATGATGATCTTTTTGTGCTTCATGATACTCTTCTCTCCAACTACTACTTTGTAAAATCTATCTCGATGCTTCCTGCCGTTGTATGGACGTCAAGCTTATGGGCTCCGCCGGTACTGTTTTTCAGGTTACTCGATCCGGCCGTCACATCACTTGTTATACTGTAGTCGCTTTCGCTTCCTTCTATCGTTCCCTCTATGCTTCCGGTAGTATTCTCAATACTGATATCTCCGTCCGACTTGAGATTATTAAAACTGACGGATCCGGATGTATTATCAATGCTGATGTTTCCGGCTACCTGAACATTATCAAGCTCTATGCTTCCGCTTGAGTTATCAAGGCGCATCTCACCGGCCGTGATACCGGAAGCCGTGATCGATCCGCTCGTGATATCTATATCAAGCAATCCCTCATAATCCCTGGGGATCGTTATCACGATATCCTTCTTGGAAAGGTTGATATTGATCAGTTTGAAAACGCTCCTGTCATTACGGGAAAAGATCAGTCTTCCGCCATCTTCTTCTATTTTATATACCGAATTCTCAGGATCATCGTAATAATCGATGGTTACCTTATCGGTATCGGCAGACTTAATAGTCGCTGTGTTTGAGTTTTCATCGATCACGATCTCTTTTATCCCGGCTTTGCTCTCATAACTCTTTGCAACGTAATTGTTCCCGTTTGTATTGTATTTTGTCCAGTCACCGCCGGTGAGGAAATAAGACAGACCGCACAATACAAGTCCGGCAAGCATTACAGCCAATGCAATCTTAGTGATTTTTTTCATGATTCTCCTGTCTCCTTGACCCGTTCTCTATTTAACAAACATACTCTTGATCGCTCTGAAGATCACTTTGATAAGCTTTATCATCCATTTTGTCAGTGCAACTATCGGCTTCCATAACAGAATCGTCAGTCCGCCAAGTACACATGCGCTGCCAAGTAATGCGATCGCCGTCGGAAGCGGTATCTGACCCGCAAAGAATGTAAAGCTTGATAACAGTGCCGCTATACTTGTTACGCCCAACGACAGTTCAACGGCATATATCGATACGACCACAGCCCACATTGATATATACAGCGAGAAAATGATCGCGAGAAACGATATCAGCAGCGGGAACCAGATCGGGAATCCGACGATCATCAGTACAACAAACAAAGTTCCGTGTCCGTTTGAGTCCGCCTCTTTATGCTTCTCCTTGACCTTATCCGCCATAAGAGCGGTGATCGGTTTGTCAAGCTTTGCTGCCTTAACGATCGAGTCTGCATCTTCCATCGCTTCCACTGCCTCATCTTCGCTCATTCCGTCTTCGATGCGGTCAGCGATCGCTTCATCGTAGAATTCGATCATTGCATCAACGCCGGGGATATCATTCTCTGTGAGTTTTTGCTTAAGTCCGCTTAAGTATTCTTCTCTACTCATCCTTCTTCTCCCTCTCTTCCGTAATATACCGGTATATGCGAACTACCTCTTCCCATTCCCGCAAAAGCTCCGTTATATGATCGCGACCCTTGTCCGTGATCCTGTAATACTTGCGAAGTCTTCCGTTATGTTCCTGGGAAAAGACTGACAGCATCTGTCCGTTTTCCAGTCTCTTTAAGATCGGGTACAATGTTGATTCGGTTATCGGAATGAACACGCATATATCCTTGACCATCTGATATCCGTACGATTCACCGTGCTCCAGGACTGCCAGGACACAGGCATCCAATACTCCGCGTCTGAACTGTGATTCCATCGGTTTTTCTCCTTTCACTGTATTTTGGGGGAACGTCAAATACCCCTTAACACGTCATACTATATATCGCATAGTATAATGTGTCAAGGGGTATTTAATTAAAAGTTCATTAAAAAAGCATTAAGTAAAAGCGGATGTTCATCTTATCTGAACATCCGCCTTTACTTTGACACTGTATCCAATGGACTGTACCTCCGATCATGTCCCTCGTTCAACGATACTTTTCACCTGACCCTTTTTATCAGGATTTCATTGTATACTCTGTTTCCCTATTCAGTTGTCATTCTACCGGAATCACATTTTCATGATGCACTTAAATCTTCACTCGTCGCATCTTCGCTTTACATCGCGTATTCCTTGTCGTAGACCCTCTATATTAATTCGTATCGCCTTCGAGAACTCAGGACTTCTGTTTTCTACACTCTTGTGCGTTTCACTTTTAACTTTTCCTTCGTTCTGTCTGTATTATATTACTGCCTCGGATAGTTGTCAATACAATTTTTAACTTTTTTTATAATTTTTTAAATTATTTTAAAT
>JAFZQP010000115.1 GCA_017620345.1 Lachnospiraceae bacterium | reverse complement strand
GGGGTCCTTTTGAAGACATCGAGATCATGTATGACTGGAACGGCAAGACAGGTGATTTCACACCCGATCTTAATGATCCTGAGTATAAGGCTGCTCTTAAGAGCGCTATGCAGAACCGTGTTGACGCTGTTAAGGGATTTGCCGAGAAGAAGGAAGGCTATGATAAGCTTCCCGATGAGGCACTTGCAGCTGTACAGAAGCTTGTTGATGCTCTGTAAGAGATCTTGCGGAATTTATGAATAATAAACCCCGCGGATACCTATCCGCGGGGTTTTGAAACTGAAAACAAGAGGTTTTAAGATGAAGATTTATGAAGAACTTGTGGCAAGAGGACTTATCGCTCAGGTCACGGATGAAGAAAGGATAAAGGAGCTTGTTAATAACGGAGAAGCTACTTTCTATATAGGGTTTGACCCGACTGCGGACAGCCTTCATGTCGGCCATTTTATGGCCCTGTGTCTTATGAAGAGGCTTCAGATGGCCGGTAACAAGCCTATCGCCCTTCTTGGAGGCGGTACCGGGATGATCGGAGATCCTTCAGGCAAGACCGAGATGCGAAAGATGCTCACAAAAGAGGATATCGATCATAACATAGAGTGCTTCAAGAAACAGATGAGCCGGTTCATTGATTTTTCCGACGGTAAGGCGATAATGGTAAACAATGCCGACTGGCTGCTTGAACTTAACTATGTGGATCTTCTGCGTGAGGTGGGAGCTGATTTTCATGTCAATAACATGCTCCGTGCAGAATGCTACAAGCAGAGACTTGAGCGCGACGGTGGCCTGAGCTTCCTTGAGTTTAACTACATGATAATGCAAAGCTATGATTTCCTTGAGCTGTACAGAAGATACGGTTGTAATCTTCAGTTCGGCGGAGACGACCAGTGGAGCAACATGCTCGGCGGACGTGAGCTCATCCGTAAGAAATACGGAGAGAAAAAGGCTGATGCGATGACGATAACTCTTCTTCTTAATTCCGAAGGACAGAAGATGGGTAAGACTGTCGGAGGGGCTGTCTGGCTCGATCCCGACAAAACAAGTCCGTATGATTTTTATCAGTACTGGAGAAATGTCGATGATGCAGATGTGTTAAAGTGCATCCGCATGCTGACTTTCCTGCCTCTCGAACAGATAGATGAGATGGATTCATGGGAAGGGGCGCAGCTCAATGAGGCAAAACAGATACTTGCATTTGAGCTTACAAAGCTTGTCCATGGAGAAGACGAGGCGGTAAAGGCAAAGAATACCGCGACCGCGATCTTTTCATCAGGCGACTCCGCTGATATGCCGTCGGTTGAGATAACAGCAGAAGACCTTAAAGACGGTGCCATCGATATACAGGCAATACTTGTAAAAGCCGGACTTGCAACTTCAAGATCCGATGCAAGACGCAGCGTCGAAGGCGGCGGTGTATCGGTCGACGGAGATAAGATAACCGATCCTTTTGCGAGTTTTAAACCTGAAGATCTTAAGGACGGCAGGGTCGTTCGAAAGGGTAAGAAGAACTTCAAGAAAGTATTGTTTATTTAGTGATTATCATATATAATTATTATATCCTGAAATGTTCGAATAAGTTCTTGTAATTTTGAACCTACATCACTTTAAACGGGATTCCTATATCGCCGGTCGGATGTCAGGCCTCATTTATCAGTGGAAGGCAGAAGACCCGGTTGCGGTTACCCACCTGGCACATACGCTAGGAGTCAAAATACAGGAATCGGCATTTCGGGGCAATGGATTCTATAGTTTCTATAGAATCTTTTTTGTTTTATTTTTACGGCAGTTATGCTATTATTTGTAAGTTGATTAGTTATGCAGACCATAAGATCAGTGGCAAACAGAATAAAAGACAGCAGGGCTTATGCTTCACTCATACGGCTGGGTGCTGTCATCTCCGATAAGAAGATAGATGTATATTCGGCTACAGCAGCATTTTACATATATATGTCGCTGATCCCGTTCTTACTGATACTTTTATCCACGATCAAGTATCTGCCTTTTACGAAGAATGATCTGCTTGCCTTTATAGATGATGTTCTGCCTATCGACCTTAACTCGATGATCAAGTATATCATTGATGAGCTCTATTCAAGAGGTATAGGAACACTTTCGCTGTCGATCGTTGCGGCCCTTTGGGCATCTGCAAAAGGCGTGTTTGGGATAACAAAAGGCCTTAACGAGATAACGGGAGTAAAGTATCAGCACAGCAATCTGTTCTATCGTTTCAGGAGCGCCATCACAACGTTACTCATGATGCTGGGAATGATACTGATGCTTGTGATCTCGGTTTTCGGTAATATGATCATGAACATCATAAGGCAGTATGTGATGATCCCCGAAAAGATCAACAGTCTGATGGAAGCAAAGAACGTAATCATGTTCGTCGTGCTGTTCATATTGTTCATGTTTTTCTACTGTGTGCTGCCGTATAAAAAGATCCGTATCAGAACGCAGGTTTACGGAGCGGCTGCGGCAAGCCTTTTGTGGATATTGTTTACGAAACTGTTCTCACTGTATCTGTCCACGTTCAGCGGTTACAGTATGTATGGCAGCTTTGCCGTTGTCCTTGTTATCGGCATATGGCTGTATACGGGAATGTATATAATGTTCATGGGTGCGCTCATGAACGAACTCATACTAATTAAGAAAAACGGAAAGGTTGAATTATGAAGGATCGTATCGAAGAACTGAAAAAAAGATTTGCCGGTGAACTGTCAGCGGTAACCGATCAAAAAGCGCTCGAGGATCTGAGACTTGCCTTTTTGAGCAAGAAGGGTCAGGTATCAATGCTCATGCAGGAGCTTTCCAAGATACCGAACGAGCAGAAGAAAGAAGCCGGGATGCTCATCAATTCCTTTAAGCAGGAGATATCATCAAGATTTGATGAAAAGCTTGAAGAGATCCGAAAGGTAGAAGAGCAGTGTCTTATCAACCAGACGGAAAGCTATGATGAATCCCTTCCCGAGAATATCAGACGGGGATCCTATCATCCGATCAGCCTTGTTCAGCGCGAACTTGAGGGCATTTTTGAATCGATGGGATTTGATGTCGAGGACTACAGCGAGATAGTTGATGATTATCACTGCTTTGAAGCGCTTAATATCCCCAAGTTCCATCCGGCAAGAGATATGCAGGATACTTATTATCTTACGACGCCCAACCAGCTTTTAAAGAGCCATACATCTGCTGCGCAGAATGCCATCATGTACAAGTACGGCAAGCTCCTTAAGGAAACGGGCCGCCCGATAAGAGCCGTGTTCCCGGGCAGGTGTTTCAGAAATGAAGCGATCGATGCGTGTCATGAGAATACTTTCTTCCAGATGGAAGGGATAATGATCGATAAGAATATCTCGATATCCAACCTCATATACTTCATGAAGACAATGCTGTCGGAAGTTTTCAAAAGAGATGTTACGGTAAGACTCCGTCCCGGATTTTTCCCTTTTGTGGAACCGGGGTTTGAACTTGATATACCGTGCCTGATATGCGGCGGAAGCGGATGCAGCTCATGTAAGAATTCGGGTTGGCTGGAGTTGTGCCCGTGCGGGATGATCCATCCGAATGTACTTAAGTACGGCGGAATAAACAGTGAAGAAGATCCTTATGAGTATACCGGATTTGCGTTCGGACTCGGTCTTACGAGACTTGCGATGATGAAGTATCAGGTAAAGGATATAAGAACATTCAACGAAGGCGATCTTGCAGCACTGTCGCAGTTTACTGCTTGATGATAGGGGGATAGGAAATGCTTGTTTCAATGAATTGGATAAAAGATTTTGTTGATCTTGAAGGTGAGGATCTTGATAAACTGATCCATCAGTTTACACTCTCTACCGCAGAAGTGGAAGGGATCGAATATAAGGGCAGGGACATAAGCGATGTCGTTGTCGGCGAGATCATATCGTGTGAGGATCATCCTGATTCGGATCATCTTCATGTTTTGAAAGTGGATGCCGGCAATGAAGTGTTTGATGTTGTATGCGGAGCTCCGAATGCAAGGGTCGGGATCAAGACTGCATTTGCAAAAGTCGGCGGAAGCGTCGGAGGAATGAAGTTAAAGCAGGCAAAGCTTCGTGGTGTTGTATCAAACGGAATGTGCTGTTCAGCCAAGGAACTCGGGATCAGCGAAGATCATTCCGGGATAATGGAACTTGATGCTTCGTATGAGAACGGGACGGATATCAAAAATATCTATCCTATAGATGATGTTATCTTTGAAGTCGATAACAAGTCGCTCACGAACAGACCGGATCTTTGGGGACACTACGGAATAGCGAGGGAATTCGCAGCACTGACCGGCAAGCCGCTTATGCCGCTTCCGCTTGCTGAGAATACTTATGAAGGAGACGAAAAGGTTGAGGTTGAAATAGCCAATAAAAATCTGTGTTTCAGATATACCTCAATGAGGATAGAGAACATACATGAACATGTAAGTCCGGCTAAAATGCAGGTCAGACTGTATTACTGCGGAATGCGTCCGATCAATCTCCTGGCGGACCTTACGAACTATATCATGCTTGAACTCGGTCAGCCGATGCATGCTTTTGACGGAAAGAAGATCGGTAAGATCGTGATCGACACCCCGAAAGAGCCGTTTACATTTACTACACTTGACGGAAACGTAAGAGATATCACGACCGACACGTTGATGATCTATGATGATAAGACACCTGTAGCGATCGCCGGTATTATGGGCGGCCTTGACAGTGAGATTGTTGATGATACCGATACCGTGGTTCTTGAGTCGGCCAACTTTGACGGCGTAAGTGTCAGAAAGAGTGCCAGCCGTATGGCCCTTCGTACGGATGCTTCAGCAAGATACGAAAAGACACTCGATCCGGAAATGACACTTATTGCAGCCAAGAGGTTTTTAAAACTTCTGCTGGAATCGGACAGCGGAGCAAGATGTGTTACGGGAATAACAGATGAATACGTAAAGAAATATCCCGAGATCAAAATACCGTTTGAAAAGAAGTTCATTGACAGATATACAGGTATCGATATCTCGTCAGATCGTATCGAAAAGACGCTGCTGAGCCTCGGATTCGGAGTTGAAAGATCAGGAGATGAGTTTGTCGCAACGGTTCCGTCGTATCGTGCCACCAAGGATGTCAGCATGCAGGCCGATATCGTTGAGGAGATAACGAGAATATACGGGTACGACAATTTTGACATCAAGACAACTTTTGAACCGCTCCTTCCGGCAAGACCGTCGATGCGCAAGACGAACGAGAACAGGATAAAGGATACTCTTGTCAAAAGATATGCGCTTCATGAGGTTCATTCAAGGATATGGTGCGATCCCGATGATCAGAGGACCCTCGGTCTTCATATCGAGGATAATGTAAAACTCCTCGGTGCGTCAGAGGAAAAGGAGACAGGAATACTGCGTACGTCACTTATGCCGTGTCTTCTTCCGTTCGTTTACAGGAACAGGAGCTTTGATGATTCATTCGGTTTATTTGAGATCGGAAGGGCAGTCCGCGGCACAAATGACGACGGAACGGCGAACGAGAGACGTAATCTGGGCATAGTTCTGTACAGTAAGACAGAGTCGGAGAAGATACTGTACATGCGCTGTGTAGACATAATAAATACGATCGTGTCCGAACTTAAGAACGATAAGGTCAAATATGAAAAGATCAGTCCCGAACATGAGTGGCAGCATCCTAAAAATACGGCAGCACTGTCAGTTTCGGGAAAGCGTTTCGGTACACTGTGTACGCTGTATCCTTCCACACTTAAAAAGATCGCAAAGAACTGTGCTGTAGTGTGTATTGAGATAGACATGGACATTTTTGACGAACTTAAGGTAAATGACCTTGAGTTCAAAGAGCCTTCAAGATTCCCGGCCGTGGATTATGATCTGTCGCTTGTGGTGCCCGAAGGCGTCAGATTCGAAGATCTTGAAGAATGCTGGCCCGGGAAGGATAATCCGGAGCTTTCTAAGGTAAGTGTCATAGATATATATGACTCTGCCGATACGAAGAGCATCACGATACGTTATTCTTTCGTACTGCCTGACAGGACTCTTACGGGAGAGGAAGTTCAGAGCAGGATAGATGCGATCATCAGGAAACTTTCGGATAAGAATGTTACGCTAAGGGCATAGGATGAAAACAAGTGATTTTTACTATGAACTGCCGGAAGAACTGATCGCACAGGATCCTCTTGAGGACAGATCATCATCGAGGCTTCTTAAACTGGACAGGAAAACAGGCGCTTTGGAACATGGGATATTTAAGGATGTGACAAAGTATCTGAAGCGCGGAGACTGCCTTGTTCTTAATGATACAAAAGTCATACCGGCGAGACTTCTCGGAACTAAGACGGATACTGACGCGGCAGTTGAGATATTTCTTCTCAAGAGAAAAAGCGATGATATATGGGAAACAATAGTAAGACCCGGAAAGAAACTCAGGGAAGGCGCTGGGGTATCGTTTGGAGAAGGCCTTCTTAAGTGTGAGATAACGGAAGTACTGCCGGATGGCAACCGTCTTGTCAGATTTGAATACGAAGGGATATTTGAGGAGATACTTGATAAGCTCAGTCAGATGCCGCTTCCTCCGTATATCACTAAAAAACTGGCAGACAGAGACCGGTATCAGACAGTATATGCAAAGAATGAAGGAAGTGCAGCCGCGCCTACCGCGGGTCTTCATTTTACGAGGCAGCTTCTTGATGAGATAGAAGCCATGGGCGTAAAGATATGCTTTGTAACCCTTCATGTCGGGCTCGGTACGTTCCGCCCGGTTAAGGTCAGCGAGATAAGCGATCATCATATGCATTCGGAATGGTATGAGATAAGCCCTGATGCGGCAGATCTCATAAATGAGACAAAAAGATCAGGCGGCAGGGTGATATGTGTCGGAACGACAAGCTGCAGAACGATCGAAAGTGCATGCGATGACGGGAAGGTTGTCGCAAAAAGCGGCGAAACCGATATTTTCATATATCCGGGCTATGAGTTCCGTGTGATGGACGGTCTTATAACCAATTTCCATCTTCCCGAGAGCACGCTTCTAATGCTCGTGTCGGCTTTTGCCGGAAGGGAGAATGTGATCAATGCCTATGAGGAAGCGATAAGTTTAAGATACAGATTCTTCTCATTCGGCGATGCCATGATCATCATATAAAACTTGTATAAAACCGTCGTTTGTATTAATATTATTAGTCGGGTTACGATAACAGGCATATCTCTAAAAGGAGTAAGGTTATGCAGGAAAAGAGAAAAAGTAAAAGATTTGTTTTGGAAGCTACTATTGAAATGGAGAGAGTTGACGGATCAAAGAACCGTCGCGTTCCGATCAATGTGATCGATGTATCGGGCTCGGGTATTGGATTCTCGTGTCATGAGATACTTGAGATGAACTCCGTATATAAGCTTCAACTCAAGATATGGACCGGCGATCATGTTGATGCGCTCGTAAATATAGTCAGATTTGATAACAGCAGGGATACCGAATATGTGTACGGAGCCAACTTTATCGGAATGCCCGGAAACGATACAAACAGATTCAATATCCATGAACTTTTTGAAGAGGCCAACGGCTGATATTTTGCATAACAGTTGAAATAAGGAGCAGAAGATGAGTAAAAAACCTACAGTTTTGATGATCCTGGACGGATTCGGACTAAATGATGAAAAAGAAGGGAATGCGGTATATCTTGCCAAAACACCCGTTATTGATTCGCTCATGCGCGATTATCCGTTTGTAAAAGGTCTTGCAAGCGGAATGGCAGTCGGACTTCCGGACGGTCAGATGGGTAATTCCGAGGTCGGCCATCTTAACATGGGTGCCGGAAGGATCGTATACCAGGAACTGACCAGGATAACAAAAGAGATCCAGGACGGTGATTTTTTCGAAAATAAGAATCTCCTTCGTGCTATCAACAACTGCAAGGAGAAGGATTCGGCACTTCATCTGTACGGACTGCTGTCAGACGGCGGAGTACACAGTCATATAACACATCTGTACGGACTGCTGGAGCTTGCAAAGCGTAATAATCTGCGCAAAGTATATGTACATTGTTTTCTTGACGGCAGGGATACCCCTCCCACGTCGGGAATCGATTTTGTGCGACAGCTTCAGAGCAAGATCAGACAGATAGGCATAGGAGAGATAGCATCCGTTACCGGTCGTTATTATGCAATGGATAGGGATAATAACTATGACCGCGTTAAGATGGCATATCTGGCCCTTACAAAAGGTGAGGGACTCAAGGCTGCCAACGCCGAGGAAGCAGTATCGGCTTCATATGACAGGGATGAGACCGATGAGTTCGTTAAGCCCACTGTCATCGTTAACGGAGGCGTGCCGGTAGGAACGATCAATGATGATGATTCGGTCATATTCTTTAATTTCAGACCCGACAGGGCAAGAGAGATCACCCATGCTTTCTGCGACGATGAGTTCCGTTCGTTCAAGCGCGAAAAGAAGCTCGATCTTGTATATGTATGCTTTACGGATTATGATCCGCTCATCGAAAACAAGCTTGTTGCATTTGAAAAGGTAGCGGTAAACAATACATTCGGAGAATACCTTGCTTCTCTCGGAATGACGCAGGCAAGGATCGCCGAGACCGAAAAATATGCTCATGTAACGTTTTTCTTCAACGGCGGAGTCGAGGAACCCAATCAGGGCGAGACAAGGATACTCGTCAAGTCGCCGAAAGTCGCAACATATGATCTGAAGCCTGAGATGAGCGCTTATGAGGTATGTGATAATCTTGTCAAAGCGATAAAGTCCGACAGATACGACGTGATCATAATAAATTTCGCGAATCCCGATATGGTTGGACATACGGGAGTTCTGGAAGCTGCGATCAAGGCGTGTGAAGCCGTTGATGAATGTGTAGGAAAAGCATATGAAGCAGTTAAGGAAGTTGGCGGAATAATGTTCCTGTGTGCAGATCACGGAAATGCCGAGCAACTCATAGATCCGGAGACAGGAGAGCCGTTTACGGCTCATACGACCAATCCGGTACCGTTCATACTTATCAATTATGACAGCGATTATACTCTTCGTGAGGGTGGCTGCCTTGCCGACATTGTACCGACATTGATCGAGTGTATGGGCATTCCGCAGCCGAAGGAAATGACCGGAAAATCACTGCTGATCAAAAAATAGGCATTATTGATCAATAAATATATAAAGATACGGGATTGTTTGTGTATTATGCATAATCTGCTTGCAAACAAACCCGTATTTTTTTATAATGTTAACAAGGTGCGCATGCATCTAATACACAATAATCGGAGGAAGTTACAATATGAAGGTTTATCCCAGTAATAAGATTCGTAACGTAGTCATTTTAGGGCATGGCGGATGCGGAAAGACAACTTTGACAGAGGCGATGGCTTATTTATCGGGAATTACCACCAGAATGGGCAAGACTGATGACGGTAATACGATAAGCGATTATGACAAGGAAGAGATCAAGCGTCATTTTTCGATAGGGACAAGTATCATTCCGATAGAGTGGGATGATTGTAAGATAAATGTTTTTGATACACCCGGATATTTTGATTTTGTCGGAGAAGTTGAAGAAGCAGTCGGTGCGGCAGCCGGTGCTGTTATCGTTGTATCCGGCAAGGCAGGCGTT
>JAFZQP010000114.1 GCA_017620345.1 Lachnospiraceae bacterium | reverse complement strand
GGGTTCCCGCACCTTCTCTTATGATATCCATCGCCTTTTCAAACGGGAAAGGTTCCTTATAGCTTCTCTTTGAAACGAGAGCATCAAATACATCGGCAACTGCCATGACTCTTGCAGATAACGGGATATCCTCACCGGCTTTGCCGGAAGGGTATCCTTTTCCGTCCCATCTTTCGTGATGGTATGTGGCAAGGTTTTTCGCCTCCTTGAGATAACTGCTGTCCGATACGAGTGACATCGCACTCTCGATGACCTTACATCCGGCAGTCGTATGACTCTTCATTATCGCAAACTCTTCATCCGTAAGTTTTCCGGGTTTGTTCAGTATCACGTCGGAAACCATGATCTTTCCGACATCGTGAAGAGGAGCCGAATTGGATACGTCATTTACATATTCGTCGGTAAGCATATCCTCATGAACTCCCTTCTCTTTCATCTTCTGAAGGATGAGCCTTACATAAGCCGCGGTCTTTCTGACATGGTCGCCGGTATTCTTGTCACGGCTCTCGACCATATCCGCAAGAACGTAGATAAGACCGTTCTGCATGTGTGCGATCTCTTCACCTTTTTCTTCAACATCCTGAAGATAACCGACAGTTTCGGCTATCGTCTTTGAAAGCGAATCATAGAGGTTTTCTATCTCATCACCGGTTGAAATATCAAGGTGCTGCAGTTTGTCGACGCTGATGTCCCTGGCTTCCTCGCTGTCGTATGCGAATTTACTTGCGGATATCGTCATCGCACTTATCGGGTATATCAGATGATAATCAACGAGCCAGATGCACAGTGCAAGGATGAAGATGTAAAATCCCGTGAACAGCGAAAATACCTTGGTCATGTAGTTAAGACTTGTCATCTTGATATTATCCATCATGATATCCGCACCGGCATAACATACGCAGTTTCCGGCAGTATCGAAAACCGGCTCGAAACATGTCAGAAGGTTTCCGTATTTCGTCTGGTCATGCGTCGGCTCGATCCTGTTTCCGGCAAGGAACTGATCGAGGTTTGGAAGAAGATAGTCTTCAATGGGGATGATATCTCCGGCACGTTGGGCTTTTACATCGGGAGTGTCAAGATCGAACACGACCTGTATGCTGTCTTTGTTGAACTTGTAGACATAGAGATATTCTATGTCGGGATTGCCTTTGCGTATCCCCTGCAGTCTTGCCTCTACTTTTCTGTATTCGGGCGACACGGTGCCTTCCGTCAGGTATTCGTCGATCCTGTCCGGATCTATGAGATTCGCAGCAAGCTTTGCGGCACATTCGCCGGCATAAGTGAACTGCTTGATCGCAAAGTTTTCGTAGAGGATATAACTGATGATCGTAGTTACGATCGCTACGCAGACCATGATCACGGTAATGATCGTGACTATCTTGCCGCGAAGCGAAAACGAACGTGTCGGGTTATGCTTTGCGTCAAACTGTGCCTCATCGGAAAGAGGTGCCTGACGCCATCCGGTCAGCCAGAGTCCCGGTTTCACTCTCTCGGGGATGAGCTTTATGATGAAGAACACAAGTATGACTGTGATACCCTTGTCTACCAGATCGATAACTGTATCCGAGAGCATCTGTGCCCAGAAGACTGACAAAGTCCCGCTCTCAAGGAGTGATTTTGCAAAAGGTGCGGATATTCCTTCGCCCATTCCGAAACCGTACAGAAGATATGTGAGTATCGATCCGAGAACGCCGCCTATGAATGCAAAAAGAGGAATGGTCAGTATTGCTTTTGAAAATCTGTCGAACCATCCCTTTTTTCCAAGGTAAGACCCGCATGCCGCTATCATCGTCGAAAGAACGACATAGTAAGCATTGCCGGGATTACCCTGCATATTGATGATATTGTTGAGATACCCGACGGCTATTCCGGGAAGGTAACCTCCGAGAACTGCGGCAAGAAGAGTGCCTATGTTATCAAGATAAAGTGGAAGGTTAAAATGTGACGCCATCCTGGGCAGAATGAAATTTATGGCAACAGCGCCCGCAAAGAACGCAATCTGGGACTTCCCAAAACGATGTTTTTCCATATTTGTCACCTCGTAGATTTTATTATATCACAAATCACGGAGCCCTGCTTTTTCGTTTTTCAATAACCGAATAGACACGAAAAACGACCGAATATACAAAGCGCAACGTACACTTTTCGGGTATATATTATAATAAGTTGTTATTTATCACATAAGACATACACGGACGGTGAACAGATGAAGAACATGGTAGAGATCGAGATCATACTTGACGAACAGTATGCGGATCCTCATGTAACGATCAAAACAAAGTCAAATACCCAGCAGGTGGAGAACATCATCTGTGCCATTGAGAATGCGTCCAATTCGGATTATCCGCAGATCGCGGCACACGACGAAGGGAAGCTGCTGTTTATCTCGCAGAGGGATATTGTAAGGGCGCATACCCAGGGGCGGAAGGTAATACTTGAGACCGAGGATGCTACGTATTCGATCAGAAAGTCGATCTCTGCATTGGAGGAGGTTCTTGATTCCGCAAGGTTTTTGCGTATTTCACAGTCGGAGATAATCAATCTTTACAAGGTCAAATGCTTTGATCTGAACATGGCCGGTACGATCGGTGTTGAGTTCGACTGCGGGATAAAATCATGGGCATCGAGAAGCCGCGTCAGGAAGATAAAGGAAATGCTCGCAAAGAGCACTATTTCGGAGGTGTAAGGTATGGAACTTCGAAGTAAATTTATCATCAATTCACTTGTCGGTTTTATTGCGGGAATGCTGGTCGGAATTGTCATCTGGCTGATACCGCCGGTAAACAGCGAGGGAAGGAGTCTGCTTCTTCATGTTATCGTGTCGGGAATACACGGATTGATCCCGTGCGGCGCGGCAACGGTATATGAGATCGAAAGCTGGGGACTTACCAGGTCGACGGTCGTGCATGCATCGCTGACTCTCGCAACGATACTTGCCATTGACCTTCCGATGAAATGGTTCAGATGGGGATGGGAGTTTGCGATCGCGATGGCAGTATATGTGGTCATCTATATGATCATCTGGCTTGTCAATTATCTGTACTGGAAACATACGGTAAAGGAAATGAACGATCAGCTGGAGATCTTACACAAATATCAGGGAAAAAACACAGGCAGGGTATGATATGCAGTTAAAAATTCTTGTTACGGGAAAGAACCGCAAAGTCGCATCCGATATATGCGAACATCTTGAGTCAGACAGAGGGTATGTGACGCTCAAATGCGATCCGAACAAAAAGGCTTTGTTCGATCTTGTGCTCACCGAACTTCCGAGAGTCGCGATCATCTGTCTCGGAGACGAATCTCCTGTCTCAGTGCAGGCCTATAACGTTATGACGTCAGCGCTTCGTCAGGGAAACATCACAACGATCGTTGTCACGGATGAAAGC
>JAFZQP010000113.1 GCA_017620345.1 Lachnospiraceae bacterium | reverse complement strand
TGTGCAGTTCAACCGTCATGGCATCTTCCCTGCCGGACAGTTCTTTCAGTTCCTGTCGGGAACCGATCGCATGCATATGTCCGCATTCGCAGACCCATACATTTAACGGTGTTCCCCAATAGCGGTTTCTGGAAATTCCCCAGTCCTGAATATTCTCCAGCCAGTCACCGAATCTTCCTTTTCCGATCGATTCGGGAATCCAGTTGATCGTGTTGTTGTTCCTGATAAGGTCATCTCTGACCTTTGTCATCTCGATATACCATGACTCACGTGCATAGTATATAAGAGGGGTCGAACATCTCCAACAGTGGGGGTAATCATGCTCCACCTTCGGCGCCGAGAAGAGGATTCCCCTTTTATCAAGTTCCTTGAGCACTTCGGGATCTGCACTTATCGCTCCCACATCTATCTCCGCCTGGGTGGGCTTTGCACGCATTCCGGCAAAGGGTGTTTCATCCTTCATGACACCTTTGTCATCGACCATCTGAACGAACGGGGCATCGTATTTTCTTCCGACTCTCGCATCGTCTTCACCGAATGCCGGTGCAATATGGACGATACCGGTACCGTCTGCCATCGTTACGTAATCGTCGCAGTAAACGAAGAACGCTTTTTTGTTCTGTGCATCGGCGCAGTCTTTTGCGCACTGATAAAGGGGCTCGTATTCTTTGTATTCAAGGTCGGTACCCTTGTATGTCTCGAGAACTTCATAAGCGGGGGTTCCTTCCGCTCTCTCGATCCCGCCAAGCACCGTATCCGCAAGAGCCTCTGCAAGGATATATGTATATCCGTCCGCTGCTTTTACTTTTACATATGTATCTTCGGGATTGACGCAAAGACCGATGTTGCTCGCAAGTGTCCACGGTGTTGTCGTCCATGCAAGGAAATATGCATCCTCATCCTTGATCTTGAACCTGACGATCGCGGTACGCTCTTTCAGCGTCTTGTACCCCTGTGCAACTTCGTGTGAGGAAAGAGGTGTTCCGCACCTGGGACAGTACGGTACGATCTTGAATCCCTTATAGAGCAGTCCCTTGTCCCAGATCGTCTTGAGTGCCCACCATTCGGACTCAATGAAATCATCATGATATGTAACGTAAGGATCGTTCATGTCGGCCCAGAAACCTACCGTTCCGGAAAAATCCTCCCACATGCCCTTGTATTTCCATACACTTTCCTTACATTTATCGATAAACGGAGCAAGTCCGTATTCCTCGATCTGTTCCTTACCGTCAAGGCCGAGAAGCTTTTCCACCTCAAGCTCAACGGGAAGCCCGTGTGTGTCCCAGCCGGCTTTACGCGGAACATAGTAGCCCTTCATCGTTCGGTATCTCGGGATCATATCCTTGATAACGCGTGTAAGAACATGTCCGATATGAGGCTTGCCGTTTGCCGTCGGCGGTCCGTCATAGAACATATATGTGGGACAGCCTTCGCGCTGTTTCATGCTCTTTTCAAATATGTCATTATCAGCCCAGAATTTCTCAACTTCTTTTTCCCTGTCGACAAATCCGAGATCCGTTGAAACCTTTTTATACATTTTCCTCTTTATCTCCTATAGTTACTTTTATTTCTTCCGTATTGCCTTCTGCTTTTTCTTCCGCTTTGCTTTGAGCGGCGGCGGCTTCGGCTCTTCCCTTTTCCGTCAACGGAGGGAATAGGGTTTTTTTGTAATCATCAAGTCCGAGCATCAGTGCTATACCGAGAACCCCGCACGAGATGATCCCGCTGATACCTATGAACAATGCGTATTGCCAGAACGGTCTGTCATCGAACTTGTAGCAGTATGTGAACATCAGCGGAACAACTATCATATTGATGACTATTGGCGGTACAGGTGCAAAGAACCTCTTTTTCCTGACCGCAAATGTCAGTATCGCCGCAACAAGTGTTGCCAGGCTTCCGTAAATGATGTCAAAGTTGGGACAGCCTATCACCTTATTCGTGATAAGACACCCAAAGAAAAGTCCCGGGATCGCGGCGGGTGTGAATACGGGAAGTACCGTCAGGGCATCCGCAAGTCTCAGCTGTATGATCCCTTTTGTAATACCGCTGTCGACCTTGCCGCCGAAGAACATGTTCTCAAGAACCGTGATGGCGGTATATGACGCAGCGATAAAGATCATCTGTATTATGAAAATCTTAGCGCCTTTTTTCATTGTGTCTGCCCTACTGTTTATATCTGCTGCTGTATGCAACCCTGTCACTGATCTGCATGCCTGCCAGTTTTCCTACGACGTGTGTCGTGTTTGACATCTTGCCACCCGAAACAACAGGCTCATATACGACACCCTTCAACACGTTTTCCGCGGAAAGGATCGAGATTGAAATGACTCCGCCGTTTGTTACCGCAGATATCATGATCGGTTCATTATAAGGATTAACGAACTTGTAATCGAGGCTCGAACCCGATATAGTCGCATCCAGCCCCGAAGCGATATAACTCGATCTGTGGCTGTGATTGTGACGCTCTGTCGGAACAATGCCCGCACGAAGAACTGCAAGATTAAGTGTTGAGCTGACCTGGCAGATTCCGCCGCCGACGCCCTTTACATACGTATCGCCCGAAATGACGTTTCCGAGACCGTAACCGTTTGACACAAGTCTCGGTCCGAACGCGGTCGTACATGAGAACATCTGTCCGGGAAGAATGACCATCCCGTTGATCTTGCTCGCCGCATTCCTTATATTCTTGGCCCTGTCCTCATTGGCGCGAAACTTCGTTGATGCTTCGGACAGCACAAACATCCGGTCCGTAAGCTGACTGTTATCCGCCGGTGTCTCCTGCTGATTTTCCGTTACAGCCGGTATCGAAGGTACGACTGTTACTGTCTCTGACGGTGCCGACTGCGCCGATGATGCTCCTTTTACATACTTCGACAGATCTATGCTGATCCCGGTCTGGCCGGCGATTATGGCATTCTTTACGGCTGAAGTTACAGCCGCCTTATCAAACTGAACCTCGCCGTTTAACAGAAATGTAAGGCTGTCGATCAGACCTCCTATGTCACTCAGTCCTTCGGTATTTGCACCGCTCTTTATGCTCTCAACTTCCGTGCCGTAAAACTGCTTCGTGTACGTCTTGTCCTGATACGTCATGACAACGCTCGTCACGGAGTCGGCAAACACAGCTGTGGGCAAGGCCGCGGCAATTAACATCACCGTCGCGATAACCGCTGTTAATCTCCTCTTGATCTTTTTCATAATATGGCTCCTCAAACTGTCTCTTTTTCCCCTGCACATACGGAGTTATTCTATCACACATAGTCCTTTTGGGCAAGGATTTTGCCCACCTACATAAGGGTTTTATTATGGTCAAAAATGGTGTAAAATGAGATGGATTGGGAGGAGATTAACATGGGCGACAGATTATTCATTGTAATTCCCGCATATAACGAGCAGGAGAACATAAAGCAGGTTGTAACCGACTGGTACGAAGTAGTTGAGAAATACGGCGAAGATTCACGGCTTGTCGTGATCGACGACGGCAGCCGCGACAGTACGTACAGCATTCTCAAGGATATGGCAAAGACCATGCCTAGGCTGACGGCGCTGACAAAGGAGAATGCAGGTCATGGCGCGACGCTTTTGTACGGATACAGATATGCTCTTGAAAACGGTGCCGATTACGTGTTCCAGACTGATTCCGACGGGCAGACGCTTCCGTCCGAGTTTGAGCCTTTCTGGATCGCAAGAAATAAATATGATGTTTCGATAGGATACAGAAACAAAAGAAGGGACGGACTGTCGAGGATATTCGTGACGAAGATCCTGCGTCTTGTAGTATACATCTGCTTCAGGGTATACGTTCTTGACGCCAACACACCTTACAGGCTGATGAGTGCGGCAACGCTTAAGGAAAATCTCGAATTCATACCGGATAACTTCTTCCTGACAAACGTCGCATTGTCCGCGATCTATAAGAAACGCCGGCAGAAGGTTCACTTCATACCGATATCGTTCAGACCGCGCCAGGGCGGCAGTAACTCGATCAACATCATCAAGATCTTCAAGGTCGGATTTTCATCCATCCGCAGTTTTATTGTTATCAACGACAAGGTTGAGCAGTAAGTAATATGAATTAATTAGAAAAAGGGGACTGTTGCGTCCCCTTTTTTTATTTCAGATTCTCAGGATTCAGGCAGTCAAGCTCCGGAAGAGTAAAACGGCCGTCCTTTCTGATCAGAACATCATCAAACCATATCTCCCCGCCTCCGTACTCCGGAGTCTGTATAAGAACGAGATCCCAGTGTACCGCCGATTTGTTTCCGTTCGGGGCATCATCATAGCTCATTCCGGGAGTAAAGTGTATGCTGCCGCATATCTTCTCGTCAAACAGTATCTCCTTCATCGGCTTTAAGATGAACGGATTGACTCCGATCGCGAATTCCCCGACATATCTGGATCCCTC
>JAFZQP010000112.1 GCA_017620345.1 Lachnospiraceae bacterium | reverse complement strand
TAACATCACGAATCCGGTAACACTTCTGTGTGCGGCGCTTGCCGAGGAAGAGAAGGTCGGGGCGAAGGAGGTCGGGATCGCTTTCGGATGTTTTGTGATCATGTATGCGATACTGATACCGCTTTCCTATCTCATCCCTGTGGCTCTCGGAGTTGATAAGAGCAGAAGATATGCATACCGTATGCTTGCCATATTCGGAAATGTCGGTTTTATCGGGATCCCGTTCTGCAATGCGGTACTCGGTCCGCAGTCGCTCATCTTCGTATCTTTATGCGGACTTACATTTAACATGATCTTTTATACATACGGAGTCGCTTCTCTTGAGAAGACGGCAATGGAACAAAATCCTGACAAAGAGGACACAAGAAAGTTTTCGATCAAAGATATCATCAATACGGGAACGGTTATGGCTGTAGTGACCATCATCGTATATCTGTCTGATGTCGCGGTGCCGGACGGGGTCAGCAAGACACTTACGCACATAGGAAACTGTACAACGTTCATGTCTATGGTAGTTCTAGGTGTATCGGTAGCGCAGATGGTGCCGAAGGAAGTGTTCACAAGGTGGAGACTGTATGTATTTGTGATCCTTCGTCAGATACTCGTTCCGATACTTTTGATATTTATTCTGAAGCCTGTCATAACGAACGAACTCATCCTTCATACGGTTGCCGTACTGTCTGCGATGCCTGCGGCGAATCTTCCTCTCATGATGGCCAAGCAGTGCGGGGTGAAAGAGGATATGATATCCGCGGGTATCATTTTAACGACCGTGATGTCGGTAGTCACGATTCCGATCGTCATGTCATTTCTGTGATTATAGGAGAATCCAAATGCGCGAGTCTCCACTGAAACATGTAGAAGATCGGAGCCGATATTGCACCAATCCGGTTCAATATTTGTACATGTTACACAGAAATGAAAAATCACCCGGATATGCAATTTTGTGAACATTCACGGTATTGCAAAAAGGTGTTTACAACCGGGAAAATCATAATCTATAATCAGATTCATCAGAAAACCGTTCAGGTGTTTCTATCGATCAGATCAGGCCGTATCGGCAGTGATCAGCAATAATACAAATCAAATATTTTCAATTCAGAAGGAGGGATCATATGGTCTTAAACATGGTTAAGTCTGTCCTTGGCAGGATCAGGGACTGTTTTGCAGACGTTTCCTGCGATGACAGGGGGATAGGAGTCGTTGAAGTCATTCTAATACTGGTCGTTCTTATCGGACTGGTGGTGATTTTCAGGGATAATCTCAATTCGCTCGTCAGTACGATTTTCGGAAACATTACCGAAGAAGTACAGGGTATATGAAAAAAAGGGGTGAGATTTCGGTATTCCTGATACTCCTCCTCCCCGTCTTATCTTCTTTTCTAATAGCTTTGATCATGAATGTCCGCATACTCGTATCAAGGAGCGAAGCGGCATATGCGGTTGATAATGCAGTCATGTCATGCTTTGCGGAATACAACAAAGCGGTATATTCACAGTTTGGCATCCTTCTCATAGACAGTTCATATAAGAGTACGGACGGCGGTGTCGACAGGGTCGCCGAGCACTTTTCCACATATCTTGAAAACAGTATGAGTACCAATACTGTATGCGATGTAAATATTGATGCGGTTCCTGTAACAGACGAGTACCTGTATGATGCAGCAATGAAGTACGTGGAGGAATGTGAAGAAGATGGGAGCGATCCGATTGGCAGATTTCGTGACGCCGTAACAGATCATGCAAGGATGAACGGAAGCCACGGATTTGACTGGAATGAGTGCTTCAGCAGGATATCATTCTCAGTGGATCTGATGGATACTGCCGGCAATGCTTACAAAGTGACAAGGGAGTTTTCATATGAGGAATAAGACATCTTCAAGAGGGAGTCTTACGATAGAAGCGGCGCTGATACTTCCGGCATTCATGATCGCGCTTCTGACGCTTTCGTCCGTTCTGCTCATGTATCTGTGTGCCATGAGGCTTCAGACCGCTCTTATCACTACTGCCGGGAATATTGCGGTGAATCTGCCGGAAGGTGAGACCTATACGGAAGAATCGGTAAGGAATGCGATTGCAGAAGGGATAGATGATGAAGATGCAAGGTTCATTGAAGGAGGGCGTGACGGGATCGAGCTTTCGGCTCAGGGTCTTGATGACGGTGAGTATATAACTCTCACCTTAAAGTGCAGGCTCGTTCTGCTCGCGGCTCAGGGGCTTCTGGGTGTACCGTTTGAGAGACACTGTTTGACGCACTGCCGGTGCGGATATGAGAACGGATTTTTTCCTGATGATGAATATGTATATATCACGGAGGATAGCAGCGTGTACCATCGCAACAGGAACTGCAGCCACATCATGCTTTCGATAAGGAAGACGACTGCAGAGGAGGTAACATCGCTTCGAAACAGCAGCGGAGCCAGGTACAAGCCGTGTGAGAGCTGCCACAGCAGGCTGTCGGACGGCAGGCTCTATATAACAAATGAAGGAGACAGATTTCACAACAGCATAAACTGCAGCGGGCTGAAACGAACGGTCCGGGCGGTCAGGCTTAGTGAAGTCGGAGACAGGAGACCATGCAGCAGATGCGGCAGATAAGGGAAGTGATAGCACTTGCGGTCCTTGCGATAAGTGCATACACGGATCTGAAAGAACGAAATATATACACTATGCCCCTTATCGTATCCGCATCGGGAGCAGCACTCATGTCTGTTATTACGCTCATCTGTGCACCGGCCGGCGAGGAATGTGACATACTATTATCGGAGCTGGCAGGTCCTGCGCTGGCCGGGGTGCTTTTGATAGCGGCGGCAAAGAGGTTTGCTGATCATATCGGAGAAGGAGACGCATATCTTCTTGCAACGCTGTGTATGATCATCGGGATGAAGGATGGATTCCTGACGATGATGATCTCGTCTGCAGCTGCGGCTTTGTATGTCATGGTATATGCTTCCATTGGTGCGGCCGCAGGAAAGATCAGGATCGGAAACAAAAGGATCAGATACAAAGGCCGTGGAATTCCGTTCGCTCCTTTTATGATGGGCGGATTCATTGCGATAATGATTTATGGAAAATATTAGACTTTATCACAAAACAAACGGAAGCTTTACTGTGGAGGCAGCACTTATAATGCCGCTCATATTGGGCGTTATAGTGCTGTTTATATATATTTGCCTGCACTGTTATGACCGATGTGTGACAGAATACAGAAATTGTCTTTCCAACAGACCGGAGTTGATTTGGGATATGAATGATCATGTGTAATAACCGATTGAAAATGCCGGGGCAGTGTGATAGTATAGTGGGGCGCATATCACAAAGGACCGTCGAAGTGACATAGAATTGGTCCTTGGATCAGGAGGTTACTAATGAAAAGAAGTCGTTTTATTTCATTATTGCTTGCGGGAATGCTTGGAGTTACATCGATATCATTTCCTGCAGAAGTGTTCGGAAGCGAACTTGATAACGAAGTTATCGAGGTGTTAGAAGAGGATAAGGAACCACAGGCTGAAGTTGTGGTTGAGGCTGAAGAGTCAGTGGATAATGCTACTGAAGAAGCTGTTTCAGAGGATGAAGTAGTTGACAAAGATGGAGAGGAAGACAACTGGCTACAAGTCGAACTGACAAAGGGCGGTTGGGCCATTCCTCACTTTGACCCGGCTAACGTTCCGGAATATGCCATATCAGGACATTTTACATATCAGTTGTGTGTAAGATATGAAGATGGGACCAAAGAGGGTCTTATGTATTTCTATCGCGATGGTATAGATAAGCTGGAACCGGCCCGGTTCCATCAAGGCTACCTTGATTGGGTTAATAAGAGTGGAAAGCTTTTCTGTTATATCGGAGTAAAAGATGGTGAAACAAAACACAGGTTTGACAGCAATTATATAGATTACACGGTTCCTTCAACCAGACTTGCTAGTCCCGTAAATATTAGGGCGTTTGATATAGATGGCAGGAAGATCATCGCATGGGATGAGGTACCCGGAAGCGATGGATATTTTGTCGATGTATATCGCGATGGATATGACCGGGATAAGAATATTCCAAATGAGATCGACGAATGCTCTTTTGATCTTACTCCGATACTGGAGAAGTATAAATGTGGGGGTTGTGAACTTGAAATAACGGCCAATTCCGGGGATGTAACACAGATACGTTGCAGTATGCCATCAACGTTTATCACTTCGGATTTTTCTCTTGACCAGGATGAAATGAGACTGGCTACGGGAAAAATGAAGACAATAAAGCCTGTATTTTCAGGCACTGAAAGAAGTCTGATCTGGACCAGTACGGATCCTTCCGTTGCATCGGTCGATCAGTCAGGTAATGTTACTGCTGTAGGTGCCGGGGAAGCTATTATATCTGCCAGGATACAAAGTGGAGTTGAATCGACAAACAGCTGCATAGTTACGGTTTATGATCAGATAAAGTCACTCAAATTGGATCCTTCATCAAAGACTATAGGAACAGGTGATGAGTTTGTCCTTAAGGCGGATGTCGGAGCGTATACGGTCACAAACAGTACGATCATAACAACTACCGGAAGCACGGTAGTTGCAGGACCCGCCGTATCATTTAAATCGTCCGATGAAAGTCTTATTACGGTAACACCCTATGGCGAAGGCAAGGTGATCGTAAAGGCCGCATCATCTATCGGAGATAAGACCTCGGAAAGTGCAAAAGTTATCGTTGAGACTACGGACGGAAGTGCCAAAACAGCAGAATGTAACGTAACGATCAACGCAAAAGATCTGCGGGTTGCACTGAAGAAGTTAGGGTTAAATGTCACGAGCATTACTCTGAACAATGGAAAAGTATTCCGGCTGCTCCCTGTGATGACACCAAGCAATGCATCGGTAACAGAAGTCAATTATGACTACGGTGATGAGAATAGTAAAAACTATATAGAAATAAACGGAAGATACATAACTGCGAAGGAACTTCCAAAGAGCGTCAGCAAAGCAAATGCCAAGGTTAAGGTCACGGCAAAGGATGCATTCGGTACCGTAAAAGAAGCGTTCTGTACGGTAACAGTAGTAAACAGCGAAATAAAGGTTAGCAAGATCACATTATCGCAGAATAAGATCAGCATGGGCAGTGATGCGGTGGCATATATCAAATATGACATAGCGCCTGCGTGGGCAGATGACAGATCCATCAAATGGTCGTTATCCGAGAATGATATTGTGGAATGGAATGATGAAGGCGATGGTTATGTATGGATAACGGCTAAAAAGGCCGGAACAGTAAAAGTGACCGGAACGGCACAAGACGGAAGCAACAAATCTGCAACCTGTACAATAACTGTCGGTAATCCTGTTGAAAGCGTGACCATTGTCAAAGATAAGATCCCGGCGCAGCTTCAGGTCGGAAAGACGTTAAAGCTTAAAGCAAATGTGAACGGATCAGGTAGCAAACCGGCCAATACAGCGGTAACCTGGAGGAGCAGTGATAAAGCGGTAGCGACGGTAGATAAGACCGGAAAGAT
>JAFZQP010000010.1 GCA_017620345.1 Lachnospiraceae bacterium | reverse complement strand
TTTAAAGCCCCAGACGTTCTTTAACATCTTAAATGCCAATGCGGCTCTGATACTGATGTCATGCGGTCTGACACTCGTAATGATCATAGGCAGCATCGATATCTCGGTCGGCGGTGTTGCGGCACTTGTTTCGATGTGCTGTGCCGTATATCTTGACAGGAATGTGCTCAATCCCGAGGAAGGACTGCAGCCGGGTAATGTGTTCATATCGATGCTTATTGCGCTCGGTATCGGCCTGGCATACGGTCTCGTACAGGGATACCTTATAGCATACCTGGACATTCAGCCGTTCATCGTATCTCTTGCAGGTATGTTCTTCGCAAGAGGAATGACGACGATAGTACATACAAACCCGTTCAACGTTGAGAACGAATCATTCGTTGCCCTTAAGGAGACGAGGATCATAGTTCCGGGAATGGGATCCGTGAATAAGCTCGGTAAGTATGTCAATGCGTATGTTGAGATCGGTGTGATCGTGGCACTCCTTGCAGTACTTATACTGTTCTTCGTACTTCGTTATTCGAAGCTCGGCCGTTCATTCTATGCGGTCGGCGGCAACAGATCGAGTGCACTGATGCTCGGTATCAACGTTAAGCGTACGAAGTTCCTTGCACATCTTCTGTGCGGTATCCTTGCGGGAATAGGCGGATATGTATACTTCCTGCATGTAGGTTCGGGAGCTGCATCACATGCATCCGGAGCCGAGATGAATGCCATCGCTTCATCGATCATCGGTGGAACAATGCTTACCGGTGGTGTCGGTAACATCATAGGAACCCTGTTCGGTGTATTGTCACTTGCAACGATCCAGAGTATAGTATCATCTGCCGGTTTCGATCAGGCATGGTGGACAGGTATCACAGTTGCTGCAATGCTCTGCCTGTTCCTTGTTGTACAGTCGATCGTCATCGCACGTAAGAAGAAATCAATGAAAAAGCAGGCATGAACCATAAAAGGTCATTTAAGATCATATTGTTAATCGCAGCTTTTAGCCTCTGTTTAACTTCGGCGGGATGTTCTCCCGCCGAGGTTACGGAGGCTGAAAGTGCAGATACGGGTAAGGATCTGATAGTGGTCGGATTTTCGCAGGTCGGAGCGGAATCAGACTGGAGAAGTGCCAACAGCGAATCAATGAGATCCGTTTTTACGAAAGAGAACGGATATGAGCTCATCTTTGAAGATGCCCAGCAGAAACAGACAAACCAGATAACTGCGATAAGAAGCTTCATCCAGCAGGATGTTGATTACATCGTTGTCGCACCAGTTACGGAAACGGGGTGGGATACAGTTCTTTCCGAAGCGAAGGAAGCGGGTATCCCCGTTATCATAGTTGACCGTCAGGTCGAGGTTTCGGATGACAGCCTGTTCACATGCTGGATAGGTTCGGATTTTGAACTTGAAGGCAAAAAAGTCTGCATGTGGATGGAGAAGTATCTGACCAAGAAGGGCGTTAAACCTGAGAACGTGCATATCGTCGACATCCAGGGAACGATGGGAAGCACTGCCCAGATCGGTCGCACAAAAGGTTTCGATCATATGGCAAAACTCTACGGCTGGGATGTCGTAACGCATGCGCCGGGCGATTTTACGAAGAGTAAAGCGATCGAATCGATGTTTTCGATACTTCGCAACTACGACAACGTGAATGTGGTATACTGTGAAAATGACAATGAGGCTTTGGGTGTTATAGAGGTACTTGAAGCTTCCGGGAAGAAATGCGGCAGTGATATCGCAAACGGGGAGATCATGGTCGTATCGTTTGACGGGGTGAACAAGCAGGCTGTTGCAAGTCTTAAAGCCGGACAGATAAGCTGTATCGGCGAATGCAATCCGATGCACGGACCAAGGGTAGAGACCGTTATCCAGAAAATGGAGGCGGGAGAGGAACCTTACAAGTATCAGTACGTGAATGAAGAACTGTTCACAAATACTGACGAGATCCCGTCGGTCATGCTCGGCGGTAAGGAATACAAAGTCACGGTATTGAAATAAACAAAAAGGAGAAGAGTTATGGATGCAAAAAATCTGATAGCGGAAGGAAAAGCATATCTTGGTATCGAGTTCGGCTCGACTAGGATCAAAGGAGTCCTGATCGATGATGCCGGAAACGTTCTCGCAACCGGAGGACACGGCTGGGAGAACAGACTTGACAACGGGATATGGACATACACACTTGATGATATCTGGGGCGGTCTTGCAGACTGTTACAGCGATCTTCTCAAAGATATCAAAGACAAATACGACGTCGTTCCGACAAAGTACGCTGCCATCGGATTTTCTGCGATGATGCACGGCTATCTTGCTTTTGACAAGGACGAAAAGCTCCTTGTTCCGTTCAGAACATGGAGAAATACGATAACTGAGCAGGCTGCCGCGGCCCTTACAAAAGAGTTTGATTTCAATATCCCGCAGAGATGGAGTATCGCACATCTTTACCAGGCTGTTCTTAACAAGGAAGAGCATGTTAAGGATATTGATTTTGTTACAACGCTTGCTGGGTATGTCCACTATAAGATGACGGGGCAGAAGGTGCTCGGAGTCGGAGATGCATCGGGTATGTTCCCGATTGATTCGAAGACGGGTGATTACGATAAAGCCATGGTGGAAAAGTTTGACAAACTCATGGCGCCGTACGGTTATTCATGGGATCTTCTCAAAGTACTTCCGAAGTCGATCCCTGCAGGTGCCGATGCGGGAAAACTCACAGCCGAGGGCGCAAAGCTTCTCGATGTTTCCGGAAACCTTCAGGCAGGTATTCCAATCTGTCCTCCCGAGGGTGATGCCGGAACGGGTATGGTTGCGACCAACTCGGTAGGGCTTCGTACAGGTAATACATCAGCCGGAACGAGTGTGTTTGCAATGGTCGTTCTTGAAAAGGCTCTTTCAAAAGTATACGAGCAGATCGATATGGTAACGACTCCCGACGGTGCCGCTGTTGCGATGGTACACTGCAACAACTGTACGAGCGATATCAATGCCTGGGTAAACCTGTTCAAGGAGTTCGGTGAGATGATGGGATATCAGATCGATATGAACGACCTGTTCACGAAGCTTTACAGCAAGGCTCTTGACGGTGAGGCAGACTGCGGCGGACTTCTTTCATACAACTATATCTCGGGTGAACCCGTTACCGGATTCGACAAGGGCGCACCGCTCTTTGTCAGGACCGCAGAATCAAACTTCTCACTCGGGAATGTTATGAGAATGCATCTGTATTCGGCCCTTGCGGCACTCAAGTCCGGTCTTGACATCCTTATCAACGAGGAAGGTGTCAAGGTTGACAAGATGTACGGTCATGGCGGATACTTTAAGACGAAGGGTGTAGGACAGAAAATCGCTGCGGCAGCGATCCATGCACCGGTTTCGGTTATGGAAACGGCAGGAGAAGGCGGCCCTTGGGGTATGGCCATCCTCGCTTCGTTTGCGGACGGAAGGAATGGTAATGAGAACCTGGAGGACTTCCTTAACAGGAAAATATTCGCGGATGCAAAAGGTACTACCGTTGATCCGGATCCCGCAGAGGAAAAGGGCTTTGACGATTTCATGAAGACATACATGGAAGGTCTTAAGATAGAACGCAGTGCAGTGGAGGTACTGTTATAATGCTTGAGGAACTGAAAAAAAGAGTATATGAAGCTAACATGCTTCTTCCGAAGTACGGACTGGTTACTTTTACGTGGGGTAATGTATCGGAGATAGACAGGGAGAAAGGTCTGTTTGCGATCAAACCGAGCGGTGTGGATTATGACAAGCTGACACCTGACGATATGGTCATCATGGATCTTGAGGGTAACCGTATCGAAGGGAAATACAAGCCGTCGAGTGATACACCTACTCATCTTGAACTGTATAAGGCCTTTCCTCAGATAGGCGGGATCGTGCATACACATTCATCCTA
>JAFZQP010000111.1 GCA_017620345.1 Lachnospiraceae bacterium | reverse complement strand
GTTTAATACACAGACCTGTGGTCGTAGAAGAAGAACGGATTAATTTTTGATAAATGATCTTATGAAGATAGTCCAGTTTGTTGACAGTATGTATACCGGAGGTGCGGAAGCCTCGGTATGCAATATGGCGATCGAGATGAAAAGACAGGGTGCCGATGTTACGGTGTTGTGTTTTTCGGTAAGACGATCAACAGGTAATGAGTCCAGACTGGAAGAAGCCGGGGTAAAGGCCGTTTATCTCGGCGAAAAGTGTATTGAGCGATTACATCTGAATCGATTCAGAAGAACATTCATAAGATATATAGCAATGATTTTGCTGTTGGTTCGTGTTTTCAGAAAGACTATGCTTGAAGAATCACCGGACGTCTTACATTTCCACCTCGATGCTTTGCTTTTCTATCCGTTTATACCACGCAAAATGAGAAATAGGATCAGCTGCTTCTGGACAATACACAGTGAGCCGGAAGTGTATCTGGACAAAGGCATTTTGTCTTTTATAAGAAGGAATATTATTAAGAAACACCCGGGTATATACCTGGTCACAATAAATGAGATCGGAAAGAAAAAGACTGAAGGATACGGATTCGCCAATCCCATAATAGTGATCCCGAACGGAATATCAATGGATCGCTTCCTTCGGGCAAAAGAATGCCGAAAGAAAGTAAGAGACGAGCTTTGCATTGCAGCGGACGCATTTGTGGTGGGCAATATCGGAAGATTCGGCGAAGGTGAAAAGATTAAAAACCAAATGTTTCTGGTAGATATATTTGAAAAAATCATTGAAAAAAAGCCCGAATCAATTTTGATGCTTATTGGGGGAGGCAATCCATCAGATGCTCTGAAAAAAAGAATCAGTGATTGTAAATGTTCGGAAAAGATCATTCTGTTGACTGAAAGATCGGACATTCCGGAACTTCTGAGTGCGATGGATGTTTTTGTGATGCCCTCGATATATGAAGGATTTCCCATGACCCTTATTGAGGCTCAGGCTGAAAATCTAAGGTGTGTTGTATCGGATACGGTTACGAGAGAGACCTCGCTTACAGATCGGATCCGTTATGAATCACTTGAGAAGGGAGCAGATGTTTGGGCAGATGCGGTGATCTCTGACCCTTGCTCAGCCCCCCAGGGCTCGATAGATGATTACGATATCAGAAACACGGTTAAGAAAACAATTAAGTACTATAATAATTATTATGAGAGGAAGCAACTGTGAGTAAGCAGGATCACGATAATAATCGATTTTTGATCACAGGCGGAGGGTTTTACAGCAAGGGTGCTCAGGCGATGCTGTTTGTTGCGGTTGATGAACTCAGCACAAGATTTCCCGGTTGTGATATATATGCGGACATTAATTCCCCATCCCCGAATAATCTTGATTTTACATGCGTAAGCATACTTCCTTGGGTCTGGAAAAGCTTTGTAAATCCTGCATATATCATTCTTGCACAAATACGTAGATTTCTGCGAAAGATTCTGACCGATTATCACCCGGCAACTTCATGGCTTGAGTCGAGAAAAATCGTCAGTTCTGTTGATGCAATTATTGATATCAGCGGATTTGCTCTCTCATCTCAGTTTGAAAATGCATCTTCCGATCATTATCTTGATCGAATAGAAGCGGCTAAGAAATTCAATGTTCCCGTTTTTTTGCTTCCTCAATCATTCGGACCGTTTGATTATGATACCGATAAAATCAGAATATGTAAGCGTATTAAAGATCTGCTCCCGTATCCTGATTGCATCTATGCAAGAGAAAAGCACGGGTACGAACTTCTCAGCAATGAGTACGGCATGAAAAATGTAATTTTATCACCGGATATTGTACTTCAGAATAAGGGAGTAGATTATTCACATATATATAAGGACTTTGGGAAAAAAGAGAAGGCTTTTCAACTTGAACCCGGTAATAAAGTCGCTATCATCCCCAATCATAACATGTACAGGATCGGGAAAAAAGACAGTATACTGTCCTGCTATAAACTTGTTATAAATGAGCTTTGGTCAAAGGGGTATTGTGTTTACCTTATCAGTCATACAAGAATGGACGAGGAAATATGCGATGATATAGCCGCCGCTCTGGAAGGCAAAACTCTTTATCGTATATCATCGGAGTTAAAGGTATGGGAGTTTGAATCCCTGATAACAAATTTTGATTTTGTTATCTGCTCAAGATATCATGGGATAGTTCATTCCATAAAAAACGGCGTACCGGTAATCTCTCTGGGTTGGGCGGTTAAATATGATGAACTGATGTCATTATTTGACCAGCAACAGTACAATCTTGACGTGCGCAATGATGAGGATATGAGCAGGGTGACAGAAGTTTTGAAGGATATGGAGATAAACTATCGGGATAATTCCTCTGTGATTAAAAGCAAATTATCACAGTATCAAAGCAAGGGCTGCTTTGATACGATTTCCGATCATTTAATGAGTAGACCATGAAGATTGACGTTGTTCAGAATGCAAAAAGAAATATCATCTTTGGGATTGTTGAGAAAGCAGATATACTGATCTTCCCTTTTATAGTACGAACGGTCATGATTTATACTATGGGAAGCCTGTATGTGGGTTTAAACGGACTGTTTACATCAATTCTCAGTTTTTTAAACATATCGGAGCTCGGAATTGAGAATGCTATTATCTTTTGTATGTATGGATCGATTGCAAATGATGATGATTCAACAATCTGCAAGCTTCTGAACTATTATAAAAAATTATATCATCGGGTCGGACTTGTTATTCTGATCGTCGGGTTGCTACTGATCCCTTTCTTACCTCATCTGATAAAAGGGGATTATCCGGTCGGTATAAATATATATGTATTATATCTCGTCTATCTTTTTAATTCTTTCATAAGCTATTGGATGTTTTCGTATAAGGGAGCTTTGTTTGCGGCTTTTCAGCGAAGCGATATTTCCAGTAAGATCATGGTTATCGCAAATACACTTTGCTATATTTCTCAGATAGTTGTTCTTCTGGTATCCCGTAATTACTATTATTATATCGTTTTTCTGCCCGTTGGAACTGTTTTGATCAATTTTATGAAGCAGTACTATTCGAAGAAGTTCTATCCGCAGTTTATTCCCGAAGGCAGTATTTCGCATGATATGAAACAGGAGATCGGGAAAAAGATCAAGGCTCTGTTTGGACAGAAACTGAGTTTTTTCGTCCTTCACGCATCCGACAGTATAGTTGTGTCGTTTTATTTCGGCCTGGAAAAAGTTGCGCAATACGAGAACTATTATTACATTCTGAATCTCCTGATAGCACTTACGGGAATTGTTTATACATCGATAAATGGGGGAATAGGAAATAAACTTGAAGTTCAGTCGGATGAGATCAATCAGAAAGAGTTTATGTCTCTGACTTTTTTCAATTCCTGGCTTACAATGTTTTGCACGGTAACACTTGTCTGCCTGTATCAGACGTTTATGAAACTGTGGGTCGGCCCTTCATTGATGTTTGACAATATCATGATGAGCATGTTTGCCATGTATTTCTTTGTGTATCAGTCTTATAAAATAACTCTTGTATATAAGGACTCAGCAGGAATATGGTGGGAGGACAGATTCCGTCCATATATAGTCATGGGAGTGAATTTGGCAGGAAATCTTATCCTTTCGTATTTTATAGGGATATACGGGGTGATCCTGTCGACCCTTTTAAGCATGTTTATATCCGCACCTTGGGCTACCCATACGGTATTAATGTATGTATTCTCAAATAAGGAGTTTGGTTATTATAAAAAGACTGTTTGCTACATTATTGCCACTTTAGGTTTGGCTGTTGTCTCATTTTACATATGCGGTAAAATGCCGCTTGAAGGGTTTGCGGGACTTGTGGTAAGAGCGTTATTCTGCCTGGTTGTTCCTAATATTTGTTTTGCTGTTATGTTTGCCAAAACAGAGGAATTCTCGCAGCTGAAATACTTGATCAAACGTTTGAGAAAGAGAAAAACGGTAATATGATAAGATCAGATAAACGATGCAAAGGATGCGGAGCCTGCTCATATGCATGTCCGACCAATGCGATCGAAATGACAGCTGATGAATACGGTTTTAGTTACCCTAAAGTGAACAGGGATCTGTGCATTGATTGCGGAAAGTGTGACAGTGTATGCCTGATAGATAATAAAACCTTATTGGCAAGGGATGAGATAGAGAACTATTATGCTGCCTGTTTAAAAAACCCGAAGGAACTGTTAAATGTTTCGTCAGGGGGAGTCTTTTGGGCGTTGGCGAATCAGGTGATAAATAATAATGGGATCGTTTATGGTGCAAGTGCCGTGGCTGCGGGAATTGTTGAACACAAACGGGCCGAAACTCTCGAAGAAGTGCTCGACATGAGAAAATCAAAGTATCTTGTGAGTAGCCTGATGGGTGTGTTTGAGGACCTGAAGCGTGATGTTGCCGGTGGGAGGATCATATTGTTCAGCGGTCTTCCGTGCCAGATAGCTGCCATATATTCCTGTTTGGGATACAGGCCTGATAATCTCATAACTTGTGAAGTAGTATGCCACGGATGCCCTTCGCCGTTAGCATTTAATTCTTTTTTGGGAGAGATCGAAAAGGAAAAAAACAGTTCGGTAACGGGCATTGATTTTCGCGACAAAACCGCAAAATGGAAACATAATCAGTATGCAATCAGCTTTTCGGACGGAAGCGTAGAAAAACAGAGCATACTGATAAATCCTTATCATAAAGCGTACCTGGATGGACTTATCTTAAGAGAATGTTGCGTATCCTGCGAGTTTTCCGGTCTTCCGAGAATTGCAGATATAACATTAGCGGATTTCTGGCTTTATCGGGGTGATCTTTTGAAAAAGTCGGAAGAGAACGGAGTTTCACTGGTTGTTTGTACCGGAAAAAGGGGAAGAGAGCTTGTTGAAGGTTCCCAAGATATGCTGTTTATTGAAGAAGCAAACAGAGAACTTGCGATAAAAAGCTGTTACCATTTGACCCATCCTCCCAAGAGGAATGTGTTCAGAAACCTGTTTTTAAAAAATGTTAGTCGATACGGCCTGACTTATGCGGGGAAAAGATATACACGTCTTCATAGTTTTATTGCCCGCAACCTGCAACGTGCCATGTCGTGGTTATAGCGAACGGAGAATCAATGAAAGAAAGAAGATCGGTTAAGGAATACATCAGTCTTAAGAAGCAAAAGAGAGTAGGACAGGTACTGTCTTCATATGGATTTCTCGGAAAGAAACGTTTTGAGGAGGACTATAAGGAGGCACGCCTTTTTTTTGCGCTTAGAGATGCAGTCGCTTATCTGCATGATAAAGGTGTTAAGTGTTATTTCTTTCACAGGATAGATCGAATAGACGGGTTTTCTTACAGTGAATCCGCACAAAAGAGAATGAAAGAGAGAAGAAATTTTCCTCTGATGGCTTCGGAACCCGATAAGTATGAGGAGGATTTCAGAGAATTACTTGGAGATGATTATTCGGAAGAGTATGTAGGAAATCTTTCCAAGATATCTCAGATCATAAAGAAAGATAACCGGTTTTGCCACGAAGATATTCAGGGGCCTCTTATAAATATCGCAGGTGGAGAAAGAGTTACATCCGGGAGTGATATAAATACGGGTAGCAACCGCATGTATCTGTACGGAAGATGTGGGGTGTTCGGATATGCTGTCAGAGACGATGAAACAATGCCGTCTCAATTACAGAAGATCTATAATGAAGATCACGTAAACATCCGTGTTGTGAATCGAGGCCTTTGGGGAGGTACGGATGACTGCATTTTTCATGATTTTCTATTTGATGTTGAATCATTTGTTCCGGGAGATGTTGTGGTTTTCTATGTAAAGAAACCGGATGACGGGCTTATGAAAAGTCTGATAGAGAACGGATTGAAGTTTTATGATATCACTAAGGAATGGCATGAGTTCGAAGAGGCCAAATGGTGTTTTTATGACAGTCCGGGCCATATGAATGCCGTGGGATATAAGCATGTTGCGCAATTGATAAGCGAGAAGATCGGAAAGGAATCATTTGCTCACCCTGAAGGCAGGTCGAATACGGACAAAGGAAACTACAGGGCGTATTTTGACTATATACGGGAGGAAGAGGACAGTAAGTTCCGCGAATCCGTGATGGAATATGTTCACCGGATCAAAGATAAGTACCCGGTAAAAGCGGCAGATAGGAATGGTGCCATTGTGATGAACTGCAACCCTTTCACCAAAGGGCACAGATATCTTATTGAATATGCTGTAGCTACTGTGGATCACCTGTTCATCTTTGTTGTGGAGGAGAACAAGTCATTTTTTTCTTTTGAAGACAGATTCGATATGGTTAAGGCCGGGACAGCGGATATCACAAATGTTTTCGTGATCCCGAGCGGAAGATTCATAATATCTGCGATGACTTTTCCCGAATATTTCTTAAAGGATTTTGTTCAAGAAAAGGGTTTTGATGTTTCGGGGGATGTTGAGATCTTCGCTAAATATATCGCGCCTCATTTGAATATTTATAAAAGATTTGTCGGCGAGGAACCGTTTGATAAGGTGACCGATCACTATAATGAGACTATGAAAAGAGTGTTACCGGAATACGGAATAGAACTATGTGAAATCCCGCGGCTTGAAGATGTCGATGCAGGTATTATCACAGCAACAAAAGTCAGAGAGTTGATGAACAATAATCAAGTGGATCAGCTGGAGAAGTTTGTTCCGGATACAACGATGCAAACAGTAAAAAAATATCTTGGCAATTAGTACAGATTTTCTGCTTTTTTACCTATCTTCCTGCTTATTGACACTGTCATTCTATGGATTGATCCGGCATAGATTGAGCTGCTGATCAGTGACAGAATAAACAAACAGATTCCGAAACATACAGCAAGGATAACAATATGAGAATAATCGACTTTGTTAAACAGGTTATGCCATATCCACGGGATCAGGTAGCATCTTACTATTCTGTTGGAATGTACGATGAATATTAAGAATTAGAGCGATGATGCGTAATTGATGAATCGGATATTTTGGGGCGGTAACTTCAAAGCAATATTCATCAGTGCGATGGAAATCATTATATGAAAAGGATTCCATACGGATATTTCATCGAAGTAGGAAAGGCCGATCTCACTTAGGCTTTCAACATTAAGACAGACGATATTTGATATGATAATGATCAGTATACTTCCTGCAAAACCCGCCACAAGAAGAAATACATTGACCGTTGTCCGGCTTCTTAAGCGATCCGGAATATACTTCTTAATGTATCCGATCAGAAAATACAAAACAACCCATGATATCAGTACATTGCTATAATACCAATGTATGAAGAAACTGTAGAATATGAATAGTGATGAGGAGATGACGACAAATATCAAATGGGATCGTTGACTCATCGACTTTATAACGAGATTCAGAGCAGGGTGTATCAGATAAAACAATATATAGCATGTTAAGTACCAGAATAATCGAAATGTGTGCGGGAAAAGCATCTTAACAGCCAATGACCTGTCTATACCGCCGGATGTTATTATCAACCCGGCCAGCAGAAAGATGACGGAAACTATCTCTCTATCCAAAAGAATGCCCATGATCTTTTCTGCCTTAATTCTTGAATTGTCAAGCAAAAACCAGGCTGAGACCGTAAAGAATACTGTATTACCCAATAAACCCATTTGATGCAAATAGGATAATAATACGTGGCTTATGTCATTTGATGGAAGATAATACCGAAATACATAGTCGTCATGGGAAAAGTAGGAATTACCGGACAGTCCGGCAACTACATGACATATAACTATCAGGATCATGCTGAAGATTTTCGATATTGGAATTTCTCTTTATTTCGTTCATCTCATTTTCTGCTTTGTTATGGATTTACTGAGTAGTTGCCGAAGCATTTTGAGCGTTCGGTTTATTCTTACCAATCCATATCGGCCGGCCCAATAATCCAAGTGATCGTTTATGCTGTCAAACCGGTACTTGTATCCGTCGGTTATGCCCGCTTTTTTGAGCAAACGATCGATCTGCCCGTTCCACATATGATCAACAAGCTTATATTCCGGATTGGAATCATAAAAATCGAGCATTTCTTTTAAACCGGAGTTAAGCGATACGGTTTTATGATATCCGGGATTGATTGATTTTACCTTGGAATTATCAAAACAGATATCCATCCCTTTATCCCCATATAAAACCTGTTTATACTCGGGCATATATTTGCTGATCTGATCTTTTGTAAAGTTGGCAGTCTTTACCTCTTTTCCGGTCAGATCGCTTAACGAGATCAGAACATCACCCCAGGTGGTAACCTCATCATCAGCGATATGGAAATCTTCGTTTCTTGCTTTTTCGTTCCCGAAAAGACCAACTGTCATAGTGGCAAAATCCTTTGTGTTAAGAAGAACTGTTTTGGTTTTCCCGCTGTCAAATACGGGAATGGTTTGCCTATTGTTGATCCTTTCGATCAAAGAGTATTCTTTTGTGGAATCCCTTGGAACAAGAGGGTAAGGCACCCGTGTGTTACCGTATGTTACATAGGGTCTGATGATCGTATAGAATGAATCTTTTATATTACTGAAATATTCTTTCAGATACTCTTCGCTGAGATATTTGTTATATGCGTAAACCCAACTGCTGTTTCCCCTTGTGGTTTTGGATTCTGAGATCGGTTCGTTGTCTCTTACATATATGGTGGCTGATGAGATAAATATGTATTGCGTGTATGAGCCCCGGATAATGTCCAGGGTTCTTTTGATGTCTTCAACATTCATTGTCAGAAAATCGATGATCACATCGTATTTTTCCGACCCTTCAAATATATACCGGACACTGGCGGGGTTTTTTATATCTCCGATCAGCATCTTACAGTCAGGGTTAACGAATAGTTCTCTGTATTTGCTTCCTCTTGTTAAAAGATGGACAGTATGTCCTTTGTCAACAGCCGTTTTGACGACATCTTTGGAAAGACGCCCGGTGCCTCCGATAAACAAAATTCTCATTATATACCTCAAACCCTGAAACACTGTAATCCAATAAATGGTAACAAATCCTCGGTTGAAGAGCAAGCCACTAATTTCTGGAACAATGTATCAAATTGTAGTAAAATGATTTCCAATATATAAAGGTTCTAAGAGATCAAAACAAAGGAAAGGCATATGAGAGGATTCATTATCCCATTTGGATCGCGCAGTTTAGTAAGTATTGATAAAAAAATAAATCTTCAGAAGAATCAGCTTGCAACTATATCCGATATCCGTGAAACGGATGTTTCCGTTGATGTTTCAGACCGGGCAAAGGTACTGGCAGCTGTATTGCTGACAGGCTCGCTTCCCATGGATTATTCCAAGGCCTACGAAGAAATAGCAGAGCCCGATTTTCTTTTTATCAGATATGCCGGTGCAGACAGGCAATTCGTAAAATTTCTTCGTCGCATTAAAGAAAAATATTCGCAATGTAAGATTATTGTTGAAATCCCCACATATCCGAACATAAAAGAGAGACTGCTGGCACCTGTGAACTGGCTTCTGCTGCCCGGTGAACTCCTTCTGTACAGGTGGGTGATAAAGCGATATGTGGACAGATTCCTGATATACTCGGATTATGATTGTATTTACGGGGTTCCGACGATAAAAACAATGAACGGGACAGATGTTAAGAAAGTAAGCCCCAAGTCTGACGGACACCGGGATTCAATCAATATAATCGCCGTTGCACATATGCAGGCATATGATGGATATGAGAGATTAATAGATTCGCTTGATACTTACGTCAATAATGGCGGTATGCGTGCCGTAAAGATATATTTGGTCGGTGACGGTCCGGAGGAAGAACGTTATAGAAGCATGGTTAAAACAAAAGGACTGGAGGACAAGGTATTTCTGTGCGGCAGAAAAACCGGAGAAGAATTAAACCGATTATATGAACTTGCGGATATAGGCGTTGATGTACTCGGATGTTATAAGAAAGGGATGGAGATATCACCCTCCCTTAAATCCAAGGAGTATCTTGCTCATGGATTACCTATGATCGGGGCCTGTGAGATAGATGTGTTTTTGAAATATGATTTTCCGTATTATCTGAAATTTCCCAACGATCCTTCGCCTATTGATATGAATGATATTATTACATTTTATGACAGAGTATATAAAGACGGAACCAGAGAACAGGTTATGGACAGTATATACGAATATGCACTGGATCATGTTGATATTTCACAGACCATGAAACCGGTGCTTGATTATATTCAAAAAGCCTGCAATTCCGAGAGCAAATGATGAGGGCCTGAAATGATATGAGAAAAACGGGAGAATATGTTATTGATCGGGAAAACTCTGAGAGATTCAATGTTTTGAAATTTCTGTTCATGGTAATGGTTGTTTTCCTGCATTCGCAGGAGCTGCCTGTTTTTTCGCATGAATTTTACGTTCCGGCATGGGTTCAGACAGTCAAGGATGTTATAGATAAGGATCTGTTTCTTGTGGCCGTTCCCGGCTTTTTCGTTATGTCTTCCGTCCTTTTGTATTCAAAACAGTTTACATGGAAAGATAATATGAAAAAGAAGGTCAGGAGTGTTCTTGTACCGTATGCTGTAATCAATACATTCTGGCTTGTTTTTTTTAAGGTCATGTCCATGATACCGGCGGTTGCGCCGTATTTTTCTTCCGATCAGTATTCGGTTAGGACAATGAGTGATGTTTTAAATGCATATTTTGGAGGATTTCCTCTTTACTATCCGTTCTGGTTTTTAAAGGATCTTTTCTTTCTGAATCTTGCGGCATCCGTATTAAAATACCTGGTTGAAAAATTGCCTCTGTTATCCGGGATATTATTTATCGTATGGTATTACAGCGGATATGATATTCCGATCTTAAAATCCAATGATTCCCTGTTTTACTGGGTGATCGGCATATATATCGTAGAATTCGGGTTTTACTTTCGATGCCTTGAAAAAATAAGCAGTTGGGAGTGGCTCTCAGCTGTGATTGTGTCATCGGCAGTTGTATATTTTAACAAGAACACCGTTACTTTGTCTGTTTATATTACGGTCGCTTTTGGATATTGCTATATACTGGCCGGGAAGCTGCTTAGGACAAGACTGCGAAACAGGCTTCTTGAGTGGTCGTTTTATTCCTTTTTCATATTTTCGTTTCATGAGTTCTATGAAGCTATGCTCAAAAAGATCATAATGTCATTTTTGCCGCAACCGGGGTTAGTCCAACTTCTGGAATTCATTTTGCTGCCGATTTTGATCACCGTATTATGTGTGATCTTCGGGCGGATATTTGAGAGACTGTTTCCTAGAGTGTTCAGGATGATAATGGGGGGTAGAGTAATTAAAAATGATTAATGTCTTATACCAGTTTGACGATAATTATGCACCGTATGCGGGAGTATCGATCCTGTCACTTCTTGAACACAATAAAGGTGAAGAATTGACTGTATACTGTGCTGCAATGGATGTCAGTGCACATAATACCGAAAGGATCAATGAACAGATCGTACGGTACGGACAGAAAGTAATATGGATCGACACCTCGTATGCCGTCGAAATGATAGAAAGCCTCAATGTCGGGAAGTGGAACGGATCTTACGCCACATGGATAAAGATGTTCGTGATTCACAGACTGGAAGATGACATAGACAGGTTGCTTTACCTTGATTGTGATACGATAGTTGAAGGGAACCTGTCAGGGATTAACAGTATAGATCTGGGTGCGTGTCCGCTTGCGTGTGCTTACGATTCCGTTTCACAGAATATTGCCGGAAAGATTGGGACAGAGGCTTATTACAATGCCGGGGTAATCCTGTTTAACGTCCGGAAGTGGAAAGAAGAAGGTTTTTTTGAAAAGATGTTTGAGCATCTGAAAGCCAATGTGAATTCTTATCCGGATAATGAGCAGCGCCTTATTAATGATTACTTTCGAAGTCGGATCATGCTTTTGCCGGTAAATTATAATATGCAATGTACGCATTTGGCATACTCTGACGGAAGTTATTTTGCTGTTTACAAAAAGAAGCCGTATTATTCCCCAAAAGAGATAGAGGAGGCACGTAAAAATCCGGTCGTTTATCACTTCTTCCGTTTCCTCGGAGATTACCCGTGGGAAGAGAACAATCTACATCCGATGAGGGATATGTACTTTCACTGGAAGGAGCGGTCCCTCTGGTCAGATGATCTTTTAAAGAAAAACCACAAAAGCAGTATATTCACTATTGAGAAGACTCTGTACAGGATTCTGCCTCAAAGGGTTTTCTTGCGTATATTTAAATTGGTTCACGAGCATGTCGAATAATACGATCATAACAGCCGATACCAACTTAACAACAAACAACCCGCAAAATTTGCCTGAATTGAAATAGTTAATTCCAGTGCCGCAGTTAATTCCGCCGCACGTTTATAAACTGCATATTTTATATATTTATAGAGCCATATTTGACGGCAGTTGGTATAATATACCTAACTTCCCACAAAAATACCTGATCTTATGACATGGCAAACAAGCCTCTGGATGTTCGGTGTGCGAGACTGAATTCCACAGGCCGCATTTAAAAAATGTGTTTTAGTAGTTTCCAGTCTGACAGCAGATTTTGTGAGTGGTTAATGAGTGTAGCGTATCAGCTTAGGCGTCAAATTGACCTCATCGGGGTTAATCGGCCTAAGCTGAAGCTCTTTTAAGAGAGCTTCGCCGTAACACTCAAGTGCCATTTCGTATGGCGTCCGCCCGTTAAGGCTTTCGCGTGGAGTGGAGTTGATGTGATTCACTATCAGATTCACATCCCACTGTGTTAAGAACTCAAAGCTGGTTCCTTTGGGGAGAACCATACGGAGCATCGTGTGGGCGTTCTCTACGCCGCCTTTCTGACCGCTCCGCATAGGATCACAATAATAGATGCTCGATCTTTCGATGCCATCTATTCCGGTCTCAAGTGAATCAGGATCGCCGAACTCGGATCCCCTGTCGGTCAGTATGGTACCGAATACCGACAGGAAATCATAAGTACCCATCCGACGCTCCAACCGGTCGAATACAAGCCGTACGGCGCCTTTGGTACATCGGTTCATTATGAATGCAAGGAACAGCTTTTCACGCGTTATATAGAACGTGAGAAGCACTCGCTTTGATTCACGGGATGAATGTACCGTATCCATCTCGGTCCAGTTGTCGAGACAAAGAGCCTCGAAATCGGAATACATCCGATTGGTGAACACTTCCCGATCCGTTATCTGGGTTTTGTGAACCTTCCGTGGCTTAAACTTGACCTTGCGTTTCAGGTCGATGTCCCGTGCTCTAAACAAGCCGTGATTCAGGTACGTGTAAAGCGTCCTCACCGACATGTCCAACTCGGGATGATTGGTTATTATCTGGTACGGAGACTGTCCCTGCCAAACAAGAGGCGAGATAATGCCATCCTTTTCAAACCGCTCATGCTTCGTCATGTTTATGCCGGAACGAGAATCAACCAGTGTTTCCCGATATATCCTGTCGGCGTATACTGCATCATACCGGTACTTGCATGGTATCGTGCATCTGCTGACTATCTTGGAACAGCCGTTACATACATAGGGAGCCTTATCAAGACGGTCACAGCGTTCTCTGACAAAGTCGGGGCAGTGCTGGTTGCAGGTGGTACAGGATGTACACTTGATACCGCAGAGGATGATCTTATCGCAGACATTGGTCTTCTGACACTTGTAGCGATGGGTACAGAAGTTGTGAGCGTTATAGAATGTTCCCTTACGATAAAGGTAACTCATCCTGTGAAGCCGTATCTCCTTGGAGATGGTTGTCGGATCCTTGCACAGATACCTGGCAATGTCCTTGAAGGATAATCCTTCGTTAAGAGAGTTTTCAATGTACTTTCGGTCTTCCAGAGTAAGATGTTTCTGGTTACCGGGTATGTATCTGCTCATAGAGCCTCCTTCTACTGCTGTCAGAAGGTAGGCAGAGCATACCATTTATATATGAATGAGTAAATTCAATGCATGCAGAGGTAAACTCAGCCAATGTATTGGACGGTGGAGTTAAACTTTGCAAGTTTTACCCGCAAAATTTGCGTGAAAATCCATTGAAAAAACGCAAAATATGTGGTTAAATGTAGACATGGGTAAGGAATATGTTATACAAAAGTATATAACCGGAGCCGACATCAGGCGGCTGCGCAAACTTCTTAAAATGACGCAGAGGGAGTTTGCTGCATTTACAGGGAGTGCTGTAAGAACGGTTGAAAACTGGGAGTCGAAAGGGGATAAGATCTCGGGACCTATTGTGACGCTTGCGGAAATACTTCTTCGCAAGCCTGAATTGGCGCAAAATCTTGAACTTCCGGCAAATGATCTTAAACTTCGCCTGTGGCATATGTATGAGAATATCGTTTGCACCATAATAGATGTGGACGAGGCGAACAGGAGGGTGAGGGCGTTAAATTACGTCGATAATCCGATGTACAGAGCTTTTGGCGTGAATCCGGAGCCGGACTACGAGGATTATGAGGAGTTTCTTGAGTCAAGATGTTTTCCGCGGGACCGGGATAAGATTAAATTAGAGCTGAAGCGACTCGATATTCCTTTTTTTGATCCTGTCATGATAATAGAGAAAACGCAGGGAAGAATGGCGGAAGATGATTTCTGGATAAGGATCGAGAGGTAGGGGTATGATCGCGCTGTTTGATGAAGACATAAGAACAAATGACAGACGCTCATCAAAGGGCAATCAGATGAAATTCGAGAGGGATGGCATCTGGTACAAGGCTGATTATTTGGGATATGAGGGACTTGCTGAGTATACTGTGTCAAAACTGCTTGCTTTTTCTGATCTTGAAGAGGACGAATATGTTGAGTATGAGATTGAACAGATAGAATATAACGGGCAGGTGTTCAGTGGCTGCAGAAGTCGCGATTTTACCGAGGGGTGGCAGTTGATAACACTGGAGCGCCTGTTCAAACAAATGTATGGCCACGGATTGAACAGTGTGATATATTCCGTTGAAGATCATGCGGAACGTCTGAAGGTGCTGACGCAGCAAGTTGAGAGAGTTACAGGCATCAGGGATTTTGGCGGGTATATGAGCAAGACACTTGCGGTCGATGCTCTGTTTCTCAATGAAGACAGGCATACACATAATCTGGCGGTGATGATGAATGATAAAGGTGACTTCAAACCTGCCCCTATATTTGATAATGCGGCCTGCCTATTGTCTGATATTACGCTTGAGTATCCGATGGACGGCGAGTTGTATTCACTTATAGATAAGGTAAAACCCAAAACGTTTTGCGATGATTTTACGGAGCAGCTTGACATCGCAGAGCAGCTGTACGGACGAAGGATACGATTTGAGTTTGGATATAATGATGTGAAGACTATAGTGGATAGAGCGGAAAATTATGACAGTCTGCAAAGGAAACGAGTTATCAATACGGTTATGGAAATGTGTCGAAGGTATTCGTATATGTTCGGAGATGTGAGACCATGATAAGGAACGGCCGACGTTGAGAAAAGCAACGGATTCTGTTAAAATGAACATCAGATTTCATGATGTTCATATATGTTGATTCTACAGGAGGATAATACTATGGCAGACAAATGGAGATGCAGAGCACAGGATCTTAAGGGTACCGAGACGGAAAAGAATCTTATGGCGGCTTTTGCGGGTGAGAGCGAAGCTCGCAATAAATACACATATTTTGCCTCCAAGGCAAAGAAAGAGGGGTATGTTCAGATATCAAACATCTTTGCCGAAACGGCCGAGAATGAAAAAGAGCATGCCAAGATATGGTACAAGATCCTGACAGGGATCGGAAGTACGGTTGACTGCCTGAAGGCTGCTGCTGACGGCGAGTCATACGAGTGGAAAGAGATGTATCCTTCTTTTGCGGCAAAAGCACGTGAAGAGGGATTTGATGAGATAGCCGAACTGTTCGAGGGTGTGGCTGCGATCGAGAAGGAGCATGAGGAAAGATACAGAAAGCTCCTCAAGAACATAGAGGATAAACTTGTGTTCTCGAAGGACGGAGACTGCATTTGGCAGTGCGCTAACTGCGGCCATATCGTCGTCGGCAAACAGGCGCCCGATGTATGTCCGGTATGCAATCATCCGCAGGCATACTTCCAGGTTAAGGCAGAAAACTACTGATACAGCTCTTAGTGCAGTGATTCATTAAGAAAGAGAGGTTTCCCATATGGATCAAAAGGTAATGCAAAAGCTCAGTTATGGACTGTTTGTGCTTACGGCCAAGGACGCAGATAAGGATAACGGCTGCATCATCAATACTGCCGTTCAGGTGACAAGCGAGCCGAACAGGATAACGATAGCGGTCAATAAAGGCAATTATACCCATGATATGGTGAAAAAGACCGGAGTCTTCAATGTGTCGATATTAAGCGAATCTGCAAAGTTTGATACATTCAAGCATTTCGGATTTCAGAGCGGCAGGGATGTTGACAAAGCAGTCGGTATCACTTTCAAGAGAAGCGCGAACGGTGTGATATACCTTGACAGTGCAGAAGTAAACGCATATATATCCGGAAAAGTCATAGAGAGCATAGATCTAGGAACACATACGCTGTTTATTGCCGATGTTACGGATGGAGAAGTGTTAAACGCAACAGCTTCTGCAACATACGCATATTATTTTGCAAACATCAAGCCCAGGCCCGAGGCTGCTTCGCAGGAGTCAAAGAAGGGTTGGATCTGCACAATATGCGGATACATTTATGAGGGAGATTCGCTTCCCGCAGATTTCGTATGCCCGATATGCAAGCATCCGGCATCAGATTTCAAGAGAATGGAGTAACATGTTTTATGGCTAAAAAAGCGTTGATAACAGGAGTTACCGGACAGGACGGATCGTATCTTGCGGAATTTCTTCTCGATAAAGGATATGAAGTTTACGGCATGATCAGACGTTCGTCAGTCGACTTCCGGGAAAGGATCGCACACCTTGAAGGAAAACCGCATTTTCATCTGCGATACGGAGACCTCAGCGATTCCATGAGCATCGTGGCTGTAGTCGGATCAGTTAGACCCGATGAGATATACAATCTGGCAGCACAGTCGCATGTTCAGGTAAGTTTTGATTCTCCGGAGTTCACAGCGGATATAGATGCAACAGGCGTACTTCGTGTGCTTGAAGCTGTCAGGAACTGCGGACTTGTGGATACATGCAGGATATACCAGGCGTCTACTTCGGAACTGTACGGTAAGGTCGAGGAAGTGCCGCAGAATGAGGAGACTCCTTTCCATCCATACAGCCCGTATGCCGTAGCCAAGCAGTACGGATACTGGATAGTGAAGGAATACAGAGAAGCTTACAACATGTACTGCTGCAGCGGTATCCTGTTCAATCATGAGTCGGAGAGGCGCGGCGAAACATTTGTTACACGCAAGATAACTCTTGCGGCTGCAAGAATAGCTCAGGGCAAGCAGGACAAGCTGTATCTGGGCAACCTGTCATCGCTTCGCGACTGGGGATATGCCAAGGATTATGTTGAATGTATGTGGCTGATACTCCAGCAGGATAAGCCGGATGATTTTGTCATAGCATCGGGTGTGCAGCATTCCGTAAGGGATTTCTGTAAGCTGGCATTCCATTATGTCGGTATAGAGCTGGAGTTTACCGGTGAAGGAATGGATGAGAAAGGTATAGACAAGGCTACCGGACGCGTGCTTGTCGAGGTGTCACCTGATTTTTACCGCCCGACCGATGTTGTCAACCTGTTCGGCGATCCTTCCAAGGCCAAAAGAGTTCTCGGATGGAATCCGCAGTCGACTACATTCGAAGAACTTGTAAAGATCATGGTCGATCACGATATGGAAAAGGTTGCCGTTGAGCGCGCCGGCGAGCACATCCGCATGAATCTTGAAGAATATCTTGAAAAGGGAGTCGTCAAGTAATGGAAAAAGATGCGAAGATCTACGTCGCCGGTCATCGCGGAATGGTCGGATCGGCGATAGTAAGAGAACTTGAAAGACAAGGCTATACCAATATAATCACAAGAACACATAAGGAGCTTGATCTGTGCGATCAGGCGGCTGTCAGGGCTTTTTTTGAAAAAGAAAAGCCCGATTATGTTTTTCTGGCGGCAGCCAAGGTAGGCGGAATCGCAGCCAACAATGAGGCACTTGCAGATTTCATGTATGAGAATATGATACTCGAGATGAACGTGATCCATTCGGCATGGCAGAACGGTTGCAAGAAGCTGGAGTTTCTCGGCAGTTCGTGCATATACCCCAGAATGGCTCCGCAGCCGATGAAGGAGTCATGCCTTCTTACGAGCGAACTTGAGAAGACCAATGAGGCATATGCTCTGGCCAAGATATCAGGCCTTAAATATTGTGAGTTCCTGAACAGGCAGTATGGAACAGATTATATCAGTGTTATGCCTACCAACCTGTACGGACCTAATGATAACTATCATCCGAGACATTCCCATGTGCTTCCGGCGCTTATCAGAAGATTCCATGAGGCAAAGGAGCAGGGACTGTCTGAAGTTACATGCTGGGGAGACGGTTCGCCTCTGCGTGAGTTCATGTATGTTGATGATCTGGCTGATCTGTGTGTATTCCTCATGAACAACTACAGCGGTAATGAGACGGTCAATGCGGGAACCGGCAAAGAGATCACGATAAAGGCACTTACCGAGCTTGTTGCAAAGGTTATCGGATATACGGGTGAGATCAAGTGGGATCCCTCAATGCCGAACGGAACGCCGAGGAAGCTCCTTGATGTTTCCAAGGCTGCCTCTCTTGGCTGGACATACAAGACGGAACTTGAGGACGGCATCAGATTAAGCTATGAAGACTTCCTTAATAATCCAATGAGGGCTGAAAGATGAACATAATCTTACTCTCGGGTGGCTCAGGCAAGCGTCTGTGGCCGCTTTCCAATGATATAAGATCCAAACAGTTTATCAAGATATTTAAAAAGGAAGACGGAACATACGAATCCATGGTTCAGCGTATGTACCGCCAGATCAAGGCTGTGGATCCGACGGCGACAGTGACTATCGCAACGAGTAAGACTCAGGTTTCTGCCATCAATAATCAGCTTGGTGAAGATGTAGGGATATCCATAGAGCCTTGCAGGAGAGACACATTTCCTGCGATCGCGCTTGCAACGGCATATCTTGCGGATGAAATGAAAGTTCCCAAGGATGAAGCTGTTGTAGTATGCCCCGTGGATCCGTATGTGGATGAGGCATATTTTGCCGCACTTAAGGAACTGTGTGAACTGGCTGACAAAGGAGCGGCAAATCTTGTGCTGATGGGTATGGAGCCTACATATCCATCGGAGAAGTACGGATATATAATGTCACGACCATATAATGATCGTGACGTGGCGACATCTGCTAAGCAGATGTTGGGTGTAGAGCGTGTCACAGCTTTTAAAGAGAAGCCCGATCTTGAAACCGCAAAAAAATACCTCGAGCAGGGAGCACTCTGGAACGGAGGTGTGTTTGCATATAAACTTTCTTATGTGCTTGACAAGGCAAATGAGATCATAGGTTTTTGTGATCATAAGAGCCTGTTTGATAAGTATGAGACGCTGACGAAGATATCCTTTGACTATGCTGTTGTTGAAAAGGAAGACAATATCGCGGTCATGAGGTTCTCCGGTCAGTGGAAGGATCTCGGAACATGGAACACGCTTACGGAAGCGATGGAAGAGCCTACTATCGGGGAGGCTATACTAAATGATAAGTGCGAAGACGTTCATGTGATAAATGAACTTAATGTACCCATCCTTGCGATGGGGATAAAAAATGCCGTTATATGCGCTTCTGCCCAGGGAATACTTGTATCGGACAAGGAACAGTCGAGTTATATCAAACCGTTTGTAGACAAGATCGACCAGCAGATCATGTTCTCGGAGAAGAGCTGGGGAAGTTATCGTGTCATAGAGGTTGAAGAAGGCAGTATGACGGTCATGGTGACTCTTAATCCCGGACACGGGATGCATTATCACTCCCATAAACTCCGCGATGAGGTTTGGACAGTTATTTGCGGCAGCGGAACAGCAACGATCGATGATGTTGAAACGAAGATAAAAGTAGGAGATGTCCTTACGATGAAGGCCGGACAGAAGCATAAGGTTGTTGCCGATACCGAACTGAAACTGATCGAAGTACAGATCGGAGATGAGATAAGTGTACAGGATAAGGAGAAACATTAGTCTATTTAAATAAGAATTCGCTTTTTATGAGTCAAATGTTGCATTTTAAGATCACTTCGTGTATTCTCATGTATAGAGGGTTTATCCTTTCAATCATGTTATAGGAGTGATCTTCTTTTATGGAAATAAAGAATGCATTGACCTCACGGGCGGTTATACGTGAGATGGGAACAGCTATAAGGGAATACCGCATTAGCAGATCTTTCACCCAACGTGATCTGGCGGACAGATCAGGCGTATCTATGCGGAGTATTTCGAGGTTCGAGCAGGGTGAGGACATACAGCTGGGGAATCTGATCAAGATACTGCAGGCTCTTGGGTTACAAGATAACCTGAACCTGCTTGTCCCTGATGTTACCAAGGCACCATCTTATTTTTTAAATAAGCATGAACCCAAGCGATGCAGAAAGAATAAAAAGGCAGCGGAACCGACTGGACCATTCAAATGGGGTGATGAGCAGTGAACAATACGGCTGAGGTTTATTTGTGGGGATCCAGAATAGGCATTGTCCATTTTGATGAAGGTACAGGTCTTGCATCTTTTGAGTATGATCATGATTTTGCGCGAAGCGGTATTGAGGTTTCGCCTGTAATGATGCCGCTGGCAGATGGATTTTACTCGTTTTCCGAACTTGTAAAGTCATCTTTTCATGGGATTCCCGGACTTATTGCTGACTCATTGCCTGATAAGTTTGGAAATGCTGTCATCTCACAATGGCTCGCATCGAGAGGATTAAGTGATGCTTCATTTAATGCAATTGACCGTTTATGTTATACCGGAACAAGAGGTATGGGAGCTCTTGAATATGTCCCTGCGACCGGTCCTGTAGGAAGTATTAATGATGAGATCAATATATCTGAAATGGTGAGGTTTGCGTCGGATGTTCTTAATAAGCGCAGTAAAGTCCGGATCATGATGGATAAAAACATAACTGCAAAACAACTTCTCCAGTTGGGAACATCTGCCGGAGGAGCCCGCGCCAAGGCAGTGATAGCCTGGAATGAAAAAACAGGAGATATACGTTCGGGACAGATAAATGCAGGACCTGATTACGGATACTGGATCATCAAATTTGACGGAGTCGACGCAAACGGAGATCATGATGTCACAGACAGACAGGAATATACCCGTATTGAATATGCTTACCATCTTATGGCGATCGCTTCAGGGATTAAGATGTCAGAGTGTAAGCTGCTTGCTGAAAATGACAGAGTGCATTTCATGACAAAACGCTTTGACCGGACTGATCAGGGCGGCAAGATCCATATGCAGACACTTGGAGCGTTATCACACATTGACTATGACATTCCGTGCCTTTGCAGTTACGAACAGGCTGCGATATACGCCAGACAAATAGGGCTTAGGGCAGATGAAATTGAACAGCTATACAGAAGAATGGTATTTAATGTTTTAGCGGTTAATCAGGATGATCACGTTAAGAACATCTCGTTTTTGATGGACAGAAATGGAAAGTGGATGCTTGCACCGGCGTATGATGTTACGTTTGCATATGATTCATCGAGCCGGTGGTTGAATGCGCACCAGATGACCATTAACGGGAAGAATAGAGATATTGGGAAGGGCGATATTCTTGAGGCAGGACGAGCTATGGACATTTCTGCGCAAAAGTGTAAAAATATCATTGATGATGTTGCCGCAGCAGTTGACAGATGGCCTGATTTTGCGGAAAAAGTATCAATAAAAGAGGAAACCATGGAAATGATCAGAGGAGAGATTTATTCATGAAAGTTGTTATCTTAGCCGGCGGATACGGGACAAGGATCAGTGAGGAAAGTCATCTTCGTCCGAAACCGATGATCGAGATCGGTGAAAAGCCTATATTGTGGCATATCATGAAGGGATACAGCGCAAGAGGATATAATGATTTTATCATCTGCTGCGGATACAAACAGCATATGATAAAGGACTGGTTTGCAGATTATTATCTGTATAATTGCGATGTGACATTTGATTTTACGAAGCAGAATCATATGACCGTTCATAACAATGAGTCTGAGCCGTGGCGTGTGACCCTTGTTGATACGGGAATAGATACGATGACGGGTGGCAGGATAAAGCGTGTGCAGAAATATGTCGGTGATGAGACGTTTATGCTGACATATGGAGATGCGGTTTCTGATGTGGATCCGAATGAACTGCTCAAATATCATAAAGGGCACGGGAAACTCGCAACAGTCACAGCCATATCGGTTGATCAGCGTTTTGGCGTGCTGGAGATGAACAAGGATAACAGGATAACATCTTTCAGGGAGAAGCAGTCTGTTGATAATTCACGTGTAAGCGGGGGATTTATGGTGCTTGAACCGAAGGTATTTGACTATATCGAAGGTGATGGGACCGTGTTTGAAAAAGGCCCTATGATGCAGCTCGCATCCGAGGGGAATCTTATGGGCTACTGTTATGACGGGTTCTGGCAGTGCATGGACACAAAGCGTGAGATGGACCGGCTCGAGGAGATGTGGGATTCGGGCAATGCGCCCTGGAAGGTATGGTAAATGTTGATAGGGGGAACCGCGTAAGCGGTGGGACCCTGTCTACACCGCGAGGCCTATCGCGAAGCGATCTCAAATGGCCGAGCGTCCATAATAGGAGGTTCTAATGTTTGAGAATATGAACGAGCAACAGGCGAGGGCGCAGATCTTAAAGAGCGTTGACGAGTATTGCCGGGCTTTTCACAATAAAAAGAAAGATTTTGAGCCGGGAGACAGGATAACATACGCCTCGCGAGTGTATGACAGCGAGGAGATGATGAACCTCGTTGATTCTGCGCTCGACTTCTGGCTGACTGCCGGTAAGTTTACGGATGAGTTTGAAAAGGCGTTTGCCGATTATCTTGGCATACGCTTTTGCAGTTTGGTCAATTCGGGTTCGAGCGCGAACCTGATCGCATTTATGACGCTCACATCGCCGCTGCTTTCAAATGTTAACGGTAAAGACCGACGCGTGTATCCGGGTGATGAAGTCATAACCGTGGCAGCGGGCTTTCCGACGACTGTGGCTCCGATCATACAGTATGGTGCCGTTCCGGTATTTGTTGATGTTACGATACCCGAATATAACATCGATACATCAAAACTTGAAAGCGCTTTGTCGAATAAAACAAAGGCTGTGATGATAGCTCATACACTTGGAAATCCGTTTGATCTGGGAGAAGTGAAAGCGTTTTGCGATAAGCATGATCTGTGGCTCATAGAAGACAACTGCGATGCTCTCGGAAGCCGTTATGAACTTGACGGATGGCATTTTACCGGAACTGTGGGTGATATAGGAACCTCCAGTTTCTATCCGCCGCATCATATGACTATGGGAGAAGGTGGAGCGGTATATACAAACAATCCGCTGCTTAACAAGATAATACGCAGTATGAGAGACTGGGGCAGGGACTGTGTATGTCCTTCGGGAAAGGATAATCTTTGCGGACACCGTTTTGACGGACAATACGGAGAACTTCCGTTCGGATATGATCATAAGTACGTGTATTCTCACTTCGGATATAATCTTAAGGCAACAGATATGCAGGCTGCTGTCGGATGTGCGCAGCTTAAGAAATTCCCCGGATTCGTTGAAAAAAGAAAGCAGAACTTCCGGCATCTGCATGACGGCCTCAAGACAGCCGCTGCAAAGAAGGGATTTGATATTGAAGACAGACTGATCCTTCCGGTTGCAGGTAAGAATTCGGATCCGAGCTGGTTCGGGTTCATGATGACGTGCCGTGACGGTGTGGATAGAAAGAGCGTCGTTGAGAAGACAGAGGCAGCGGGCATTCAGACAAGAGCACTTTTTGCGGGAAACCTTACGAAGCATCCGTGCTTTGATGAGATGAGATCAAGCGGAAAGGGGTACCGTATATCCGGAGATCTTGCCAATACGGACCTGATCATGGAACGTTCATTCTGGGTCGGGGTGTATCCCGGCATGACGGATGAGATGCTGGATCATATGTGCAGGATCATTGCTGAAGCTGTAGAGTAAGGTTCGTGGCTATGAAAATAGGATCAGACAACGACAATTCACGATCCGGAGAGCTTGCCAACCTCATCCGGGAAAACTCCGAAAATGAGAAGACCAAATTCTCGGACCTGTCCGGAAAGAAGAAGGCACAGTATATACTGGACTACTACAAGTGGTGGATAATAGGCGGCATCATCGCCGTCATTGCCGGTTGTATTTTTATCAGGGATTATCGGGAAAATTCAAAACCAACATATCTGTATGCGGAGATGCTGAACACTTATCTTGGATATGATACGCCGGCGAGTGAGAGACTGTATAACGAGTTCGTACAGGAAGCAGGGGTTGATCTTTCCAAAGAGCACCTTACCATCGGGGTTGAGACGATGCTGTCAAAGGATAACTTTGATACAACGATGATGGCATATCAGCAGAGACTTGTTGCCAATTATTCAGCAGGTGAACTTGATGTAGTCATAGGCCCCAGGGACATCATTGAAGGTCCGGCAAACTGCGGAGCTTATGCGGAATTTGACAGGGTAATACCGAAGGATCTGATGGATGAACTGTTGGATCGGGAATATGAACTCTATTATTTCGATCCGGCGGCTGATGAGATAGAAGACTACGAGGGAGAAGACCTGACGCCTTACTGCGCGGGGATATATCTTGATAATTGTGCATATCTGAATAATATCGGAGAACAGGGAGCATATCCCGTAGCCGAAAGTGAGGGCGAGCGGGTCATCTTCACGATAGCAGCCAATTCAAAACGCATGGATCATGCCGTGCAGTTTCTGAGATTTCTGACACTTAACAGATGATATAAAAAGAATCATGAAGAGCGTAGTGATAACCGGCGCAACCGGAACGATCGGTATGGCGCTTATAAATAAATGCATAGAGCAGGGGATCGAAGTGATCGCATTGGTCAACCCCGAGAGCAGACGGCTTGCAAGAATACCTGACAGTCCGCTTGTTAAAGTCATAAAGTGCGGGCTTGATGACTTTGCATCGGCAGATGCGACTTTGCTGGGTGTACGACCGGACATGGATGCCTTGTTTCATCTTGCCTGGGGAGGTACGTTTGGGGATGCCAGGAATAATAAAGATCTTCAGGATCAAAATGCAGCTTATGCGTCGGATGCTGTAAGACTGGCTCACCGGCTTGGATGTAAAGTGTTTGTCGGAGCAGGTTCGCAGGCCGAATGTGGGAGAGTATCAGGTAAGCTATCTGCAGATACTCCGTGTGATCCCGAAAATGAATACGGACGGGCAAAACTTGCGGCATCGAAAGATACAAGGGATCTTTGCCGGGAACTTGGCATGCGGCACATCTGGCCGAGGATCCTGAGTATTTACGGACCCTATGACGGTGAGAGGACGATGGTCATATCTGTGATCAGAACGCTTCTGCAGGGAGGCAGACCCGCGCTTACAAAAGGTGAGCAGATGTGGGACTATCTGTATTCGGAAGATGCGGCAACTGCACTTCTGCTGCTTGCAGAAAAAGGAACTGACGGAAGAGTATATCCGATCGGCTCGGGGACCGCGAGGCCGCTGCGAGAGTACATCGAGATAATAAGGGATGAGATAGATCCGAAGTTACCGCTTGGATTTGGTGAGATACCTTACTCGCCAAAACAGGTGATGCATCTTTGCGCTGATATAACCGAACTTACGAAAGACACGGGATTCAATCCGCAGGTATCATTTGAAGAAGGTGCAGGAAAAACGATAGCATATGTCAGGGGTCATTTTTGAGCTTTTTGCCGAATACGAACCGCTTCTGAATACGGTAACTGATCAGGAAAAGCAGCGTATCCACTATGATCTTGGCGATCTGAACGGGTATGACATGCAGCATATCAACGAGATTTACAAGAGCGGCGGAACATGCCATCTGAACGATACACAGACCATAGTACATGAAAAACGTTTCAGCTCCGCGCTTACTCTTAAAAACGATCTTTTTATTAACGGTATAATTGAAAAGAGACGAGATTATCCTTGCGATAACCGTCGATATCCATATCGCCTGGCTGCTTGAAACCGCTGAGCGCGCGAGCACGTAGAAAAGTCCGCAGAAAACCCCGTAATCAACAACAAATGAAGAGAGCGACGAAAGCGCATACCTGAAAAAGGTTCCGAAGATCACGCTGTATATCCTGATGGAATCTTTGATCGGGTTAAAATGTGTCTCGCTGTTATTGTTGATATAAACAGTCCTGATCGGAACTTCCCGGATGTCTATCCCTGAATGGATGGCATCTATCAGCTGAACCGTCTCATATTCGAACCGTTCTCCGTGAAGATCCGAAAAGTGTCTGATGAGCGGAGAGGGTATTGCGCGAAGGCCTGTCTGAGTATCGTGAATATCACCGCCGATAAAGAGTTTGAGTGCGATACGTGTACATCTGTTTCCGAACAGACTCTTCGGAGGAACTCCGCCGCTGTAGAAGTCCCTTGCTCCGAGAATGAGGGAATCAGGGTTTTCTTTCATGCATGCGGCAACTTTATTAACATCTTCTATAGTGTGTTGCCCGTCCGAATCAACGGTTATCATACCCGCCGCATCTTCGTACCTGTCAAGGAAATACACCATGGCATCTTTCAAAGCGCGGCCTTTACCGAGATTTACATCATGACGGAGAATGACACAGCCTTTTTTTTTCTCTATCTCATCAAAAATATACCGGCAGTTAGCGCGGCTTCCGTCATCGACCACCAGTATATCCTCATATCCATGCGACAGTAATGTGTCAACATATCCGATTAATCCGCTGTCAGGGTTGAGAGCGGGGATCACGATCAAAACTTTCATGATTAGATTTATACCCTAATTCTATGATATAATCAATAGCATGTTTGCGGTATTGCTCATTTTGATCGCGGCTCTTGCCGGAGCGGTGATCTTCAACAAAAAACTCCATGAAACGCTGCCACCGGCAGTGTTCTTTGTGACGCTTACCGTGTATGTGCTCGGACTTGTCCTGCCGCTTAACATTGCGGTGTGGAGCTGCCTGGCTGTTGTGACAATACTGTTGATTATCCCTGTTGCGATGAAGACAGCACGGGATGGTATGCATTTGCACAAATGGATAGTATTTCGTCCGCCCTATATCATATTTATAGTTGTTTGTCTTTTGTTTTGCCTCCTTCTATCCAACCGCATGGTATTCTATTACGATGATTTATCTTACTGGGGCATCTACACAAAGAACATCTTCTCCATAAACAAACTCCCGCATCTGTTTGAGAACTGCTCGGTAGATTACAAGGATTACACTCCGATCATACAGATCTTTCAGTATACAGCCCTGTTCGGCAGAAGGGTGTTTTCCGAACCCGTGATGTTTCAGGCAAATGTCTGTCTTATCTATGTATTGCTCCTTCCTGTGCTGTCGCGTATTGAAGACAGAGAAAGCCCCTTATCCGTAAGGATCATTACAGGAGTATTGTATGTGATATTTCCGCATATCCTGACGGCCCAGTTTTATTACAGGCTCGGAGTCGATCTGTTTCTGGCGCTTACGTTCGGATATGCCGTGATATATATTTTTGATATCGAACGCAGAAGAAGTGAGATATTCAGGATGACGGTCATAGCGCTTGCGCTCGCATTTCTCGCACTTATAAAGTCAAGCGGGATAGTTCTGTGCATATTTGCCGTGATCATGTTCCTTATCATGGAACTGCTTTCGGAGAAGAAGTCTGTTGCGTTACTGAAAACCGCTGTTTTGCTGATCTTTTCACTCGGATCCTATCTCAGCTGGCAGATGTTCCTTCGCTATTCATGGAATAACGGATATCTTTCGAATCGCGTCAAGGACGGGATCAGGGGAGGAGGACTTGTTTTTCCCGAATATACGAAAGAGGTTGTGATCAATTATATAAAGCATTTTATTACGTATCCTCTGACAAGGAATAAGGTCGGAGTGACTGCTGCCGTATTGGTGGTATTTATCATTTTATGCTTTGTGATATTAAAAAGATCACGGGAGCGGAAGGCCTTATTTATATCCTCAATGATCTGCCTTGCATTATTTGCGACAGCGCACCTGTGCATGTATCTGTTTGTATTTGATGAATGGGAGGCTCATGGCCTTCTTGAATTTGACAGGTATATAACACAGTATCTCGGAGGTATCTTTATGGTGTACTGCTGTATGCTGGTAAGAGATGCTGAAGGAGCGGGAAGCGGAAAAACGCTGAAAGTGTTGACGTATGTCTCGATCATGATCTTTGTGATGCTTCTGCCGTATGCGGATATGAAATATCTCATTCCGTCAGGATACAAAGCAATGACGGATAAGTACGTGCAAATGTCAGAGAATGCCAAAAAAGAGTGGGATGAATCCCAAATAGCGGATCTCGGGCTGGCTCATGATGGGACTGCGCGGCTGACGGTAGTGGCTGATGCATGGGATGAGACAATTCAGTTTATCGAGTATACCGCCGTACCGCAGCCTATAGACATATTCATAAACGTTCCTGCGGTAGATCCGGGTGATATAAATTCCTTTATTGAAAACCACCTGGAAGCGTATGTGTATGTGGCAAAAAACGCCGTGAATGCGTATGAGGGTGACTGGGAAGAGACGGCGGAACTTACAGACGACGGGCAGGCCCTTGTATCCGGAGGATTGTACAGGGTTGAAAGGTCAAATGATACCAAAACTCTTGTTCGTATAAGGTGAAACATTGGAAAATATTCCTATTGATAAACTTGGGATAGGGTATTAGTATTATTTAAACAACTATTTGACGGGGTAACGGCTATGAATGACACATATGTTGAGGTACTGGTTTCCAGAAAAAAGAATCCGCTTGTAGATGTGAGTCGTATACTTATGTATGTGCTTGCCATCGTCTGTTTCCTTCTCATGTTTGTAAACGGTATTTTTCTTGTGGGCGTGATAGCGTTTGCCTGTCTCGCCTATTTTGTTTTTCCGCGTTTTGATATCGAATATGAGTATCTGTATCTTGACAGGGAACTGTCGATAGATAAGATCATGTCCAAAGAAAAACGTGCAAAGGTCATGAATATCGATCTTAACAAAATGGAGATAATGGCACGTTCGAATTCCCATGAACTGGATTCATACAGGGCAAGAGGACTGAAGGAACTTGACTATACGTCAGGTGAAGACGGAGCAGTTGTGTACACTGTTGTATTTGAGTCAGGCAAGGACGGTACGGTCCTTGTTGATATAGAACCAAATGAGGAGATGCTTCGCGCGATAAAGAATGTATTTCCGCGCAAGGTTTCGGATTATTAAAAGGAGGCGACAATGGGACAGATCATTTCGGAAGGAATAACCTTTGATGACGTATTGCTTATCCCCGGATATTCAAATGTGATCGGCAATCAGGTGGATGTGACCACATATCTTACAAAAGATATAAAGCTTAACATCCCGATGATGAGTGCAGGAATGGATACGGTCACTGAACACCGTATGGCTATAGCCATGGCAAGACAGGGTGGTATCGGTATAATCCACAAGAATATGAGCATTGAAGAACAGGCTGATGAGGTCGATAAGGTTAAGCGTTCCGAAAACGGTGTCATCACTGATCCGTTCTCATTATCTCCCGAACATACACTCCGGGATGCCGACGAACTGATGGCCAAATATCGTATATCGGGAGTTCCGATAACAGAAGGAGGAAAGCTGGTTGGTATAATCACAAACCGTGATCTTAAGTTTGAAACGGACTTTGATCAGAAGATCAGGGACTGTATGACGAGTGAGAATCTTGTTACCGCCAAGGAAGGCATAACCCTTGACGAAGCCAAGAAGATACTTGCCAAGGCAAGAAAGGAGAAACTTCCGATCGTTGATGAGAATTTTAATCTTAAAGGCCTTATCACGATCAAGGATATAGAAAAGCAGATAAAATATCCTAATTCGGCAAAGGATGCTCAGGGAAGGCTTCTGTGCGGGGCAGGTGTAGGTATCACCGCAAACGTTCTTGACAGGGTCGAGGCGCTTATCAATGCCAAGGTCGATGTGGTTGTTCTTGACAGCGCACATGGCCATTCCGAAAACGTTCTGAAGTGTGCAAGGATGATCAAGGAGGCTTATCCGGATCTTCCGCTCATCGGTGGAAATGTTGCGACCGGAGAAGGAACAAAGGCGCTTATAGAAGCGGGATGTGATGCTGTCAAGGTAGGTATCGGCCCCGGTTCCATATGTACAACGAGAATTGTTGCGGGGATAGGTGTTCCGCAGATATCTGCCATCATGAACTGTTATGATGTGGCCAGGGAATACGATGTTCCGATCATCGCTGACGGAGGTATCAAGTATTCGGGTGATATGACCAAGGCCATAGCAGCAGGCGCAAATGTATGTATGATGGGCTCGATCTTTGCAGGCTGTGATGAGAGCCCCGGAACATTTGAACTGTATCAGGGAAGAAAATACAAAGTATACAGAGGTATGGGTTCGATATCCGCGATGGAATGCGGAAGCAAGGACAGGTATTTCCAGACAAATGCTAAAAAGCTAGTTCCCGAAGGAGTAGAAGGACGTGTTGCGTATAAAGGAACCGTTGAGGATACCGTGTTCCAGCTTATCGGCGGTGTACGTTCGGGTATGGGATATTGTGGTACTCCGACTATTGAGGATCTCAAAAAGAACGGCAGGTTCGTCAAGATATCCGCAGCAGCGCTTCGCGAAAGTCATCCGCACGATATTCATATTACCAAGGAGGCTCCCAACTATTCGGTTGATGAGTGATATACAGTATGTTTAGTTATATTCTGAATGATTTTAAAAGAGCAGTAAGGTCAAAATGGGCTAAGATCTATTTCTTCGGAACGCTCGGACTCATTCTCCTGGCCAATATAGCGGTCCTGTGTTTCAGGGTCATATACGGAAGCAATGAAGGGACGTTTGCCTACAATGTTTTTGAGTACGCTTCATGGTGCTTTCTTATCCCCTATTACAGCTGCATCATTTTGGCGGCGACATCCTATGGCAGGGATTATATACGCCCGCGCAAAGACGGCATAAGGGTTGATACGGGCAGATCGGAAAAGAAGCTTGCACCATGGCAGGTATATGTTTCAAAACTGATCGAAACGATAATGCTTGCGATCGTATTTCTGGTCATAGCATTTGTGCTTCTGTATGTTGCAACGTTGATATTCCACATAAATGAAGGCATTATCAAATGGCCGATCGTGTGGCTGTTCCTGAAAAAAGCGTTCCTGTCGCTGCCGCTCTGGTTTGCAGGTATATCCTTTGCGATAATGTTCCTGTTCCTGTTTGAGCAAAGATGGATGGCTTATATGGGATTTGCAACAGTCACTTTTATAATCCCACAGCTGATCAGGATCTTTTCTCTTGATTCATTCGGAATAGAGCCGTTAAGGATGATAAGGAGATATACCATCACTCAGAGTTTCGGACTGGTGCCGTATCCTTCATATCCGGAACGCAGTGTTCCGCTCATTGTGACGATAGGTATCGTATACGGTGTTCTTGCGATCGGCATTGGGATCATAGGGTATAACAAAAAGGCTAAGTAGTATGGATATTCATATAAAGGATAAACGGATAAGGCTTATTACACTGTGCTGTATAGGGTGGGGGATACTCGCCCACGGGAGTGCACTGTTTAATAAATATTCATATCATGACGACGTACCGTGGTTTAACGGCGTGGGTGAGACATACGGACTCGGCAGGTGGTTTCTCGGAGTTTCCGGAAAGATCATCGAGTGGCTGTTTGCAGGAAGGAATTACAGCATGCCGGTGTTTAACGGTATCATAACGATCGCCGCGATCGGTGCCATTGTTTACATTCTGTGCAGGAAACTTAACATCTTCTCGAATCTCCTGATCATATCGCTCTGCGGAATAATGATTTGTTTTCCGTCGGTCACAAATATCTTCGGCTACGTTTTTACTGCGGGATATTATTATGCGAGTGCACTTATGTCTGTTGTGGGTGCCTATATTTTTTATAAATACAGGAACCTTGCGTCCCTTCTCGCATGTTCGGTCCTTATGGCATTGTCTGTCGGCATCTATCAGTCAAATATATCCATAAACCTGATCGTTCTGCTCATTTTCATGCTCGATGAAGTCAGTGATTCGGACATGGAGTGGAAGGATTACATCATACTTGCGGTTAGGAACGTGGCAGTCTGCATATGTTTCATGGCGGAGTATTTTGTAATTAACCGTTTGTTCCTTAAGCTTAACCATCAGGAGATGTATGACTATAAGGGAGTGAATTCGTATGGTATGACGGATATCAGAGGATATAAACTCCGGGTTATCACGGCATATAAGAGATTCTTAAAGCCTGTTGATTACATAAACTACAACGGTGTATCCGCCAATATGTTCCCGTGGAACATCAGATATCTTCACATGATACTGATAGTGCTCGTTACAGTTCTGATCGTATTCTGGATCAAGGATGTTCAGGGTATGAAAAACAAGGCACAGATTGCGCTGCTTATCGGTGTAAGTCCGCTGTTTTCTTATTTCATTTATGTTATGGTCGCCGAAGAAGATGCACACGGAGGGATGGGCTATGGAGAGGCATTTATGTTCGTCCTTGCGGCATTTGTGATCGAGAAGATCCGGGAAAAGAACAAATACACACGGGTAATCGGCGGACTATGTGTGGTCTTCATGATCGCCATAGGCATAATGATGGCGAGGTTTGCCAATGTCTGCTACCTTAAGGCTGAGATAATGCAGAATGAGGCTGTAAACTACTATAACAGACTGATCGCCAGGATGCAGTCCACGGAGGGCTATTCGCCGGATACTCCGGTTGTTTATATCGCAGACAGATCCAAGAATGACGAAGATCTGCAGGGAGCGAAGCTTTTTGACGATATTTATCTGCCGCCTTACCAGGGTAACTCCATAATCAATGATTTTGCATGGGAAGAAACGATGAACATGTGGTGCGGATTTTCGAGAGTTGAAGGGAGCATGAAAGATATAGAGGATAAAAGCATTGTCAGTGATATGCCTCTGTATCCTGCCGAGGGCTCTGTGAAGATCGTGGATGGGGTGCTCGTTGTTAAGTTTGCGGAGTAAATAATCGGTTGAAAATAAGCGGTTTTTAGGGTATCATTTAGCATATGGGTTTTATGATCGATACAAGTGAACTGCAGGGATTGCAGGATGTGTATGCGCAGGTTGCGAACCTGTTTATTTTTTGTGTCGATGAAACCGGAAAACGCGTTACCGAGATGTCCGGAAATCCCGAAGAAATAGGGCGTGTCGTGTCGCTTCTTGATGAGATGCAGATACGTGCCGCGATCAACAGAGTTCTTTTTGATTCCGTAGAAGAACAGGTCATTGAGAACACCGAGTATCCCAATTTGAAGATTGCAACGGTCGGTGTCAGAGTCGGCGGAGTTCCTTCTTTTGCATGGTTCATTGCCGGTGTAATGCCTGATGAGGGCGGAGAGAACGATATTACCAATTTCGAAAGCACCATTCCCCTTTACAAATTCAATTCCTCAGTAGATCTTATTCGTGAGGTTTCCAAGAGAATATACGGTGAGTCATATGTTGCGGCTGAGGCAGTGGCCGATGCAAAGCGTGCGATGTCGGGCGCGGAAGAGATGCAGCATGCCCTGAAGCGGTCAGAGGCTATGACCGGAGTTGTGTCGCAGCTCGGTTCAGATGAATCTTTTGAGGTCATTGCCAACAGAGTTCTTGACTATACAGGAACTTATGCGGATATATCCCATGCATATGTTCTTCGGCCAAAACGGGACGGGAACGGTATTGAGATCATAGGGAGCTATGTCGCTTCCGGAGAATCACCGCTTGATCCCGTTATAGACATAATGTCGCAGTCCTTCCTGTCTCAGATAGGTGACCAGACGAAGATAATCTCGTATCGTACAAGGATAGAGGAGAAAAACCGTGACTGGCTTGACTCCATCGGCATTTCAGCTGCAGTAGCGATCCCTATAGCGATAGGCGGTAAGACTGCAATGTACGCATTCTATGTTGACAACAAGATCGGCAGAGAATGGGGCATGGATGAGGTCAAGTTCTTCGGAGATGCGACCAAAGTCATCCAGTCCAGTGCAACGAACCGCATCCAGCGTAATTCTATCACCAGTTCATACAAATCGCTTGAGACGATCCTTGATAATGTCGGTTCGGTCATATACGTGCGTGATGTCAACAGTTCAAACATCGTATATGTCAACAGGATGTGCAAGAATACATTCGAGCAGGAGATAATGAGCGGATCCATCGTCGGATTGTTCGAGGAAGGCTCCAGATATAATACGGCTTCAAGTTACAGGGAGGTCAACTACAAGGAGAAGAACCGCTGGTATGACGTTACCTCGACCAACATGACCTGGGTGGACGGACGTAAGGTCGTATTGTATGCGATAATAGACGTAACAGAGAAGAAGCAGTATCAGAAGAAGATAGAGCAGCAGGCGAACAATGACTTCCTTACAGGCCTGTATAACCGTATGTGCTGTGAAAGAGATCTTCTGCGCCTGGTTGATGAGGCAAAGGAATGCGGTGGCAAAGGTGCCGTTATCTATCTTGATCTTGATGATTTCAAGCATATAAATGACGGACTCGGGCACCAGTACGGTGATGTGCTCTTAAAAGCCATATCCAACAGCCTTTCCCGTATAAACGGTGTTGAGAATACATGTTACCGTATGGGAGGTGATGAGTTCGTAATACTTGTTCCCCATACGAGTTATGATAAGTTCGAAGAGATAATAGAAAACATCAGGGTTGTGTTCAATAAACCATGGTTCTTAAAGGGCGCTGACTATTACTGCACGTCAAGTATCGGTGTTGTAACATTCCCCGATGAGGGAGAGAGCGTTCAGGATCTGATCCGTAAGGCAGATATCGCCATGTATTCAGCCAAGAAATCCGGCAAGAACAAGATGGCGCATTATACAGATTCATCCGATGCCGAAGCATATAAGAGACTTGACATGGAAAAGAGTATGCGTGCGGCGACTGCGACAGACTACAACCAGTTCGAGGTATACTATCAGCCGATCGTTGACATTACCAAACCCGGTAATCCCTGTACGGGTGCAGAGGCGCTCATCAGATGGAATTCGGCGGAACTCGGTTTTATCTCGCCCGGTGATTTTATCCCGCTTGCGGAATATCTTGGCCTTATCAATCCTATAGGACTCCATGTCCTGAAGAGCGCGTGTGAAGCGGTAAAATACTGGAACGAAAACGGACATCCGTATTATAAGGTCAATGTCAATCTTTCGGTTGTTCAGCTCATGCAGAATGATATTGCGGAGTGTATCGAAAAGACCATCAATGAAGTGGGCGTCAACCCGAGGAACCTGACACTTGAGGTTACCGAATCGCTGGCGATCAATGATATGGAGAGAATGAAGAAGATACTCGGAAATATCAAGAAGCTGGGGATACGTATAGCGCTTGACGACTTCGGAACCGGGTATTCGTCCCTTAACCATATACGTGAGATACCGCTTGATGTTATCAAGGTCGATCAGACATTTGTAACGGATCTTGCAACAGATAATTATGCACAGTCATTCGTCAGGATGATAGGTGAACTGGCCGATGCCCTTGGCGTGCGTGTCTGCGTTGAAGGTATCGAGACTGCGGAGCAGTTCAAGGCACTCGAGAACATGAATGTACGTATGGTCCAGGGATTCTACTTTGATAAGCCGATGCCGAGAAGTGAATTTGAGGCTAAATACCTAACGTAGAATGCCTTGTAGCACAGATTACAAAGGAGTGTATATGCAAAAAATCAACTTATTTAGGGAACTCGATTCTAATTCATATCCCGGACGCGGGATCGTTATCGGAAGGTCGGCCGACGGTAAGTATGCCGTAACGGCTTATTTTATTATGGGAAGAAGCACCAATTCCAGAAACCGCGTGTTTGTTGAGGACGGTGACGGAATACGCACGAAGGCATTTGATGAGAGCAAGCTTGAAGACCCGTCTCTGATCATCTATTCACCGGTACGGGTTCTTGAGAATACAACAATAGTGACTAACGGTGATCAGACAGACACGATATATGAGGGATTAAAGGCCGGAAAATCATTTGAAGAGTCCTTAAGGTGCCGTGAATTCGAGCCCGACGCTCCCAACTACACACCGCGTATTTCCGGCATCATGGACATCGTAAACGGCAAGTACACATATGCACTGTCAATACTGAAAAGCAACAACGGAAACCCTGAAGAGTGTAACCGCTTCACATATACATACGACAATCCTCTTGCAGGCGAGGGACATTTTATCCATACATACATGAAGGACGGAAATCCCCTCCCGTCATTCGAGGGAGAACCGAAGTTTGTTGCGATAGAGGATGACATTGAAACCTTCACGAAGAAACTGTGGGAGAACCTCAACCTCGACAACAAAGTATCCCTGCTTGTGAGATACATTGATATAGCGACAGGCGAGATGAAGACAAGGATCGTAAATAAACATAATTAGTGGCGAGGAGAAAACCCATGAAAGAACTCGAACTCAAATACGGCTGCAACCCCAACCAGAAACCATCAAGGATCTACCGCGCAGACGGCGGCGAACTGCCCATAACGGTGTTAAACGGACGACCCGGCTATATCAATCTCCTTGATGCCTTAAACGGCTGGCAGCTTGTTTCGGAACTTAAGGCTGCAACAGGATTTCCTGCAGCAACATCTTTTAAGCATGTATCCCCTGCGGGAGCAGCGATCGGAAAGCCTCTTTCGGATACGATGAAGAAGATCTATTTTGTTGAAGATCTTGGAGATCTGTCATCTCTTGCATGCGCATATGCAAGGGCGAGAGGCGCAGACAGGATGTCATCATTCGGCGATTTTGTTGCTCTTTCGGATGTATGCGATCTGTCCACGGCAATGATACTTAAAAGGGAAGTATCGGACGGTGTTATAGCTCCCGGGTTTGAGCCGGAAGCACTGGAGGTGCTGTCTGCAAAGAAAAAGGGAAATTACGCGGTTATTCAGATTGACAGTGATTACAGACCGGCGCCGGTTGAGCACAAAGAAGTATTCGGTATAACTTTTGAGCAGGGCAGGAATGATATTCAGATAAATGATTCACTCCTTACCAATATAGTGACAAAGAACAAAGATCTTCCCGAAGACGCAAAGCATGATCTTCTGATATCTCTTATTACTCTTAAGTATACACAGTCCAACTCGGTATGCTATGTAAAGGATGGGCAGGCGATCGGTATCGGCGCCGGACAGCAGTCAAGGGTTCATTGTGTTCGCCTTGCGGGACAAAAGGCGGATAACTGGTTCCTAAGGCAGAGCCCGAAAGTACTTGAGCTTGATTTTGCCGAAGGCATTGGCAGAGCGGACAGAGATAATGCGATAGACAATTATATCGGTGACACATATATGGATGTGCTCGGTGATAACGTCTGGCAGAAGTATTTTGCCACAAGACCGGACGTTTACACAGCCGAAGAAAAGAGGAACTGGCTTGATAAGATGAGCGGTGTATCGCTTGGCTCTGATGCGTTCTTCCCATTCCGTGACAATATAGATCGCGGCGTCAAGAGCGGAGTATCATACATAGTCCAGCCCGGAGGATCCGTACGTGATGATCTCGTGATCGAGGCCTGCGACGAGTATGGTATTGTCATGATCTGTAACGGAGTAAGACTGTTTCATCATTAAGTTGACCGAATGAAGAAGTTCGTTTTGTTCTGCAAAAAATATGCTCATATGATAACTGTGGCGGTATTTGCTGCGATTATTTGTTGCAGTGCGGTGATCGTATGGAGGAACTCCTTCGGGAATGTCGTTATCAACGAGGTCTGTACATCAAACGTCAGCTGTTGTGAGGATGAAAACGGGAAGTATCCCGACTGGATAGAACTGTATAATCCGACGGATATTGACATCGATCTTTCGGGATATATACTTAACAAATCCGCTGACACCGATAAGGAAAAGTATGTGTTCCCTGATGGAACGATACTTGCTCCCGGATCTTTTTTTCTGTTGGATCCGGGATTTGTAATGTCGTCAAAGGGGTGCAGTCTCAACCTCCTCAATAAGAGAAAACAATATGTTGATCATATAACGGTTCCCGCACTTGAGTATGACAGTACATACGCAAGGACTGGTGACGGATCACGAAAATGGGAGCAGAAAACTCCTACTCCCGGGTATTCCAACGCAGACGGTACAGCGGTTGATGCACCGATCGAAGGCAGTGTTATCGCATCGGCCGAAACCGGGTTTTATGATGATGATTTCAATCTGAACCTCATATCTTCCGTTTGGGGAAGAAAGGTGCTGTACACAACAGACGGGAGCGATCCGAAAAAATACGGAACGGTTTATGATGATCCGATCCGGATACATGACATGTCGGATGATATTGATAAATGTACGGTCATAAGGACTGTGGCTTCCGATCTTCTGGGCAGGTATACAAAAGAGAACAGATACGTCTATTTTGTAGGTTTTGATAAGAGAGCCGCTTATGATGACATGACTGTACTTTCGGTCACGGCTGACCCGGATGATCTGTTTTCGTATGAGAACGGTATAATGGTGCCGGGCATCGACTATGACAGATATGTTGAAGCCGGTGAGCCGGAGGAATATGAGACCAACAAGGCTAATTTTACAAGAAGGGGCCGGACATCGGAGCGTGGAATGAGATTCGAAGTGTTTGACGAAGATCATAAACTCGTATTGGATACTGACGCCGGCATCAGAATAAAAGGTCTGTCCTCAAGATGGGACGACCAGAAGAGTTTCAGTGTCTTCTTCAGGAAAGCATACGGGGGAAAGTACAGGGAAGAGTTTACGACTGACGGAGTAGGTTTTAAGGACCACTCACTTGCGATCGATTCATGCGGCCAGGATAAGGCAACAAAGATGATGGATGCGATAATGGGATACTGCATGAGCGAGAGCGGATGTGCTGTTGCGGACCGGGTACCGTGCTGTCTGTTTATAAACGGGGAATATGCAGGTTTTTACTGGCTTACGGACAGATTTGACGCTTCATTCTTTGCGGACAGATACGGTGTCGACAGGGAAGATGTCAAGATCATAGACAAGGAAGATTTTACGAGCGGAGATGAATGGAGCGTTGAAAACTTTGACAGGGAAAGCCTGCTGGAGTATTATGCCTCAAATATCATAACAGCCCATGACGGAGACTGGCCGGACTACAACGTAAGATTCTGGCGAACAGGATCGGACGAGGGTACGGAATATGGGGACTCAAAAATGCGGCCGGTCATTTTTGATATGAATTCGACATCAATGAAAAGTCCCGAGTATGATCCCATAGAATTTATGATGGAATCGTTCTATCCTTTCCAAAAACTGACCGAGGAGGATGATAACTTCAGATCCGATCTTGTACAGAAGATCGATGAGATGAGCGCAGATGAATTCGAACAGGAAAAAGTACTGAGGCTCATCGACAGTCTGCAGGAGCGCATGGAAGATCAAATGATACTGGACAGGATGAGATATTTCGACTGCAGCGCCGAAGAGGCAAGAAAGTCATTTGATGAGAGCGTGGATTTGATCAGGAGCTTTTATCGCAACAGATGGGGATATCTGGAGACTATCAAGGAAAAGTATCTGAATGAATAACGAAAGATCATATCGTCATGAATTGAAATACCTGATAAACAAACGCGATATGGATTGTGCGCTTGTACTTCTTGAGCAGTTCACAAAAATCGATACACACGCCGCCAACGGACAATATTTCGTCAGGAGCCTTTATTTTGACGATGAGTACAAAACGGCATACGAGGAAAAACTGAGCGGCGTTGCTTCGAGACGGAAGTACAGAATACGTATCTATGATATGGATGACGGATTCATAAGTCTTGAAAAAAAGATCAAAGAGGGCTCATACATCAGAAAAGAATCCGCTGTCCTTACAAAGAATGAATATGATATGATCATAAACGGTGAGACGGGATTTCTATTGCAAAGAAGTGAAAGTGTGGCAAATGATTTTGCGGTCGAATGCCGGATCAATCGACTGAGACCGGAAGTGATAGTGGATTATGACCGCAGACCTCTCATATGCGAGTATGGTGGGGTGAGGATCACATTTGACATGAATATAAGAGTGGTCTTTGATGATCTGGATATTTTTTCCGACAGCGGGTGCGCATATGATGTTCTCGGACAGGATCTGCTCATCATGGAAGTAAAATATAACGAGTATCTTCCGGATATATTTCATTCACTGTTGCCGGAAACATCATGCCTTACATCCGCATCAAAATATGTTATGTGTGCGGATATAGCAGGAGGATACAGATAGGAGATCGATATGAGTGTAAAAGACGTAATCAAAAAATCAATACTGGAATCGGCGGTATACGATCAGTCGATATCGCTGAGCACATTTACGACGATCGTCATAGATATGCTTGTAGCACTGATCATCGGATACATAATTTACAGGATCTACAAACGTTTCTTTGCGGGCGTTGTCTACAGCAGATATTTTGCATTTACTCTCATTGGGATGACGGTATTAACGTGTATGGTCACACTTGCAATAAGCACAAACATCGTGATCTCTCTTGGTATGGTCGGTGCATTATCCATAGTAAGATACCGTACAGCCATAAAGGAACCTTTGGACATAATGTATCTGTTCTGGGCCATCACTGAGGGAATAACGATAGGAGCGAGCATGTATATCCTTGCGGCTATCGGGATGCTGATCATGCTCATACTTGTGATAGGTATGAGCAGATCGAAGGAAAAGAGCGGTGCGTATGTCATGGTCATACACTTTAGTGGCGCCTCTGTAAAAGATTCCGTTATTGAGATGCTCAGTTCGTATGTATACTCTGTTAAGAGCTGCATCATCAAAGGTGATAAGACTGAGATGACCGTGCAGATAGATATGGGCAAGGATGATGGTATCGCTGAGAATATCAGACAGATCGAAGGTGTGAGTGATGTTGCCGTAATTCGTTACAATGGAGAATACCATGGGTAAGATAGATCTGAGTCAGAAAAAATGGAAAGCGCTTGCGCTCATACTTATCATAACAGCGATATCATGGCCGGTCCTGTTCATGGACCTTGCCAAGGGTCATGACCTTCTGTTCCATTTGGAAAGGATAGAAGGAATACTTCAGGATGTATCATGGACCAATCTTCCGGTGCGCATGCAGTCAGGATGGCTGAGCGGGTACGGATATCCTGTTTCGATCCTGTATGGGGACATTTTTCTATACATAGGTGCTGTCTTCAGAAAGATGGGATTTCCCGTCATCACGGCGTTCAGGCTGTTCATGGTATGTGTCAATACCATGACAGTTTTGATATCGTATTATTCTTTCAGGACATTTAATAAAGGATGGGCTCCTGTCCTGGCCACGATGGTATATACAACGGCTTCATACAGGCTTGTTGATGTGTATGTCAGATCTGCCATAGGGGAAACGCTTGCCATAGCGTTCTTTCCTGCCGTTGCGGCATGTATACATCTGATCCTTACCGAAGAGAACGAAAACAGGAGATGGAAGTATTCCATAGTTCTGGCGTTCGCGTTTGTATCAGTCATATGCTCGCATACTCTCACGACCAGTATGATGCTTGTGGTACTGGTCCTGTTTGGCCCCGTAAGCCTGTTTATCTTTTGTAAAAAAGGAGACAGGCTGAAGAGATTTCTGAATATCGTTGTATCGGGAGTGCTGACTTTGCTGCTTTCGGTTTTCTTTACACTGCCTTTTCTTGATTTTTTCTTTAACGGCGAGATAGCTTTTGCACTCAAGGGAAAGAACAATATACAGGCTGAGGGTATAAGATTCAGAGATCTGTTTGACTTTATCTGTGATCCTTTCCATAACAGACATGATCAGATCCAGAGAACACCGGGGCCGGCTCTGATGCTCGCACTTATCGGAGCTGTGGTATATTGCATATTCAGCCTGGTCAAAAAGATATATTTTGCACATCATAAAAGGATCGTTTTCGAAATGACGGCATCCGTTATACTGCTTTTGATGTCTTCACGTATATTCCCATGGAACTTTATAGAAGACAATATCCCGTTTTTCGGAGGTATACTTACAGCGATCGAGTTTCCAATGCGCTACCTTGCTTTTGCGATCGTCTTCCTGTCGCTGCTTATGCAGGATCTGGCAAGCGCTGTGCCTAAGACTTCGGTCACGAGGGGCCTGGCCTGTGCCCTGACTGTTTTATGTGTTTTTAACTGTGTCCAGATATGTATTCACAGCCGGACTTATGAAAAGAGAGCCGACTATATGACTACCGAGGATCTGGGAGAGTGGAGATATTATGCGATGGATTTTCGACTGGAGAATTCCACCGTGGATGATCTTGCGACGGGATATATTACGGAAGGGCTTCTTGATATGGAGGTAGTGTCGCGGGATAGCAATGATTTTAGGATCGCCTGCGTTACCGGTCCCGAATACGGGTGGATCCAGCTGCCTGTGTTTAACTATATGTATTATCATGCAGAGGACACGGCGGATCCGTCACAGAAGTTTGAAATACATGAGGGAAGCAACCGGACGGTGGGTATTCTTCTTCCGGGAAATTATTCGGGCATCGTGCATGTGTTTTGGGCTGAACCGCTTTCATGGAAGATCGCCGAATGGATCTCTCTTCTTACCGGGGTGCTGTGCCTTGTATTTCTGTTCGGTAAGCGTACTAAAACCTCTTGACAAAAGACGCATCTGTCTTTATAATTTCAAATGTTCTGCTATGGAACAAAGGGATCTTAGCTCAGCTGGGAGAGCATCTGCCTTACAAGCAGAGGGTCATAGGTTCGAGCCCTATAGGTCCCATATGACTTGATTCCGAAGGAATCGAGTCACGGCGACATCGCGAAGCGATGTTGGTAGTAGATCAGAAGAAGATAAGAGTTCCGAAAGGACGCTCGCCCATTTAATGACTTGATTGCGAAGCAATCGAGTCACGGCGACATCGCAAAGCGATGTTGTGGGCGCTCGCGGTGCAGACAGAACTCTTCCCAATTCACTACGTGAATCGGGCCCCTTCTATCTGCATATGGCGAGGTGGCTCAACTGGCTAGAGCGTCCGGTTCATACCCGGGAGGTTAAGAGTTCAAGTCTCTTCCTCGCTATTTTTTTATAAACAATGATATTAATGATACGTATATGATCAAGAATAGAGTATGAAGATAGTGATCGCGGGCGTTATGACGCTTGCAACGATAGTATTACTTAATATTCCTGTGTTAAAAAAGAAAAAGGGAGTCATCCTCGCTTTGTATGCGGTTGGAATGATCCTTTTTTTTGTTGTTTACAATTTCAGGACTATACACAGAATGATACGTTTCTATTATCCAAAGAGTCAAACGTTGTATCAGGCGGGATTTTTTGACGTCAAGGAATACCCGGATGCATTTCTTGAAGAATTTCTTAAAGGGAAGAACGTCTATACACCTGATGATGCCTATGAAGTCGTTGACGATGTTGATGACAGATATGACTCATATGAAAATTACTGGCTGTATTATTATTATCATGCAAGGAACATGTGGTCTTATTTGGAACTTAACGGGGCCAAAGTCATCAGGGATGATACGCTGAATGGGTTTATTATTCCCGATGAACAAAAAACTCATTTTGAGGATCTTGGACCGGCTAATGATATGCTTCGCTATACTTTTCCGCTGACCGATTTTAAGGGAGAGTGGGGAAATGCGTTTTATTATTACTGGTTTTACAGCGGATTTGTCGGAAACTCACGTATTTACATATGTGCCGAGGATCTGAAAGATGAAACGGATCTGGTATTGATATGGCAGGATGAAGGCGGTCATGATACGGAATGCTATTATCTGTCGTCAAAGAAGTTCTTTGATGGAGTAATCCGTCCTTCTTCGCATGTGGACGCAGAGTGATATTTTAGGGTATAATCCAGTTTATGAGTCTGATCAGTAGATTGAAAAATGAGATATCGGTTGTAAAAGAGCGTGACCCCGCAATACACTCGGCACTTGAGGTGCTGTTGTATCCTTCTTTCAAGGTCATGATCAGTTACCGTCTGGCGCATAAACTGTATAAGAAAAAGCACTATTTCCTTGCAAGACTCGTTTCGCAGCGTGCAGCCAGGAAGACGGGGATCGAGATACATCCGGGAGCGGTCATCGGAGACGGATTCTTCATAGATCACGGCTCCGGAGTTGTTATCGGTGAGACGGCCGAGATCGGTAACAATGTGACGCTATATCAGGGAGTTACCCTCGGAGGTACCGGAAAAGAGAGCGGGAAACGTCATCCTACAGTGTGCGATAATGTTATGATCTCCGCGGGAGCAAAAGTGCTGGGATCCTTTACGATAGGTGAGGGCTCCAAGATCGGTGCCGGATCGGTGGTTCTTGAAGAGGTGCCGCCGAACTCAACGGTTGTCGGGGTACCCGGCCATGTCATCAAGAGAGGTAATGCAGTGATCCCGCGAGAGACACTGGATCAGGTGGACCTGCCCGATCCGGTACAGGAGGATATCACCGCTCTGAAGAAAGAGAACACGGAGCTTACAAACAGACTGCTGATACTGGAAGATCGTGTCAGGGAATTATCAAAAGGGAATTAAGAAGAGTAACCTGTATATGTTTGATGCAAAGAAGACTAAAGATGAATGCGTTCAATGGATAAAGGACTTTTTCGAGGAAAACGGTAAGGACTGCAATGCTGTCCTTGGCATATCCGGCGGAAAAGATTCGTCGGTTGCCGCGGCACTGTGTGCCACAGCACTCGGAAAAGACCGTGTTATCGGAGTACTGATGCCAAACGGCGAGCAGGCTGATATAGATATGTCACAGCTCCTTTGTGAACATCTTGGCATCAGAAACTATACGGTCAATATAAAAGCGGCGGTAGACGGACTTGAGGCGGCGATTCCGTTTGATCTGTCGGAACAGAGCACGGTCAATCTTCAACCGAGGATAAGGATGGCTGCCGTTTACGCAGTATCACAGAGCATGAACGGCAGGGTTGTAAATACATGTAATCTTTCCGAAGACTGGGTAGGCTATGCCACAAGATACGGAGACGGGGCGGGTGATTTTTCACCACTGTCGCATCTTACGGTACAGGAAGTCAAGGCTGTGGGAAGACAGCTGGGACTTCCCGATGTGCTTGTGGACAAGACGCCGATAGACGGATTGTGCGGCAGGACGGATGAAGATAACCTCGGCTTTACGTATGAGGTTCTCGACCGGTATATCCGGACGGGAGAGATAGATGATCCGGCAACGAAGGATCTTATTGACAGAAAACACCGAAACAACGTGTTCAAACTGAAACCGATGCCTTATTTTGATCCTTGTATAGATATAAAGGCGGATGAATGATTATGCGCGTAGGAATGGGTTATGACGTGCATCGTCTGGGAGAGAACAGAAAACTGATCCTGGGCGGTGTTGAAATATCATATGAACTTGGCCTTATCGGACACTCCGATGCGGATGTTCTGCTTCATGCGATAATGGATGCGCTCCTTGGGGCCGCAGCATTGGGGGATATAGGAAAACACTTTCCGGATGACGATGACAGGTACAAGGGCATATCATCGATGAAACTGCTGGCGCATGTGGGAGATCTTCTTGCGGAAGAGCATTGGATCATTGAGAATATCGACGCGACCATAATAGCCCAGAAACCCAGGATGAGGCCATATATAGATGAGATGACGGAAAACATCGCAAAGACACTTGGGATCGAGCTTTCGCAGGTCAATGTCAAGGCTACTACGGAGGAGGGTCTCGGATTTACCGGAAGCGGTGAAGGGATAAGTTCTCAGGCGATCTGTCTGTTGTCCTGCGCAGATGATATTATAGGTGGGGGATCGTGCATCGGTTGCAACGTGATGTGCCGATCATCTAAAAAACCACAGATATGATAAGACTGGTAAAAAGAATATTCAGGGATTTTAACAGGATTCACTGGATCATATGTATCATACTTACAGCCGCCTGTATATCAGGTGGCTTATTGTCGATATCACATCTTAAGGGATCAAATGTTTACGATGTTGATTTCAGAGCCATACAACAGAAAACCGATCCGGATGGTACCGGGTATTACAGTCTCAGGGGTTTGTCACTGAGAAAGGGTAATTATAAAATAATGATAGGCTATGAGTCCACGGAACCGTCAAAAATAGAGATATTTCTTGATAATGACATTTCCAAGTCGGAGACGCTTCCTATGGCCTATCCGGATCCGTTGGTGGCAAGTTACGCCTTTGAACTTAATTCGGGAACTGACAGGGGCAGTATTGAATTCACATATCCGGCCGGAGCAACTCTCCACCTTGCCAATATCACTATTGTTTCAGATAAACCTTTGTATTATGATGCCTTGATAAAGGGTGTTCTGGTATTGCTTTTAATACCATGCATTTGGGCGGGTATGTATTTTTATATACACAGTACACATAAGATCTCGCTTGTAATTGCCGTGTTGATCGTTATATTCCAGGCGGTTCCGTTCTTCCTGCAGGGTGACCTGCATCTGGGAGTCGATACAAGAGGACATATGATGCGTATTGAAGGAATCTATTATGGATTGCTTGATGGACAGTTTCCCGTTGTCATATATCCCGAATGGAACAATTCATATGGACAGTTGGGAGTGTTGTATCCTAATATGTTTCTGTATATTCCCGCGATATTCAGATTGCTGGGGGCTTCACAGCTTGCCGCTTGTAAGATCTTCATGTTCCTGACGATATGCATATCGACTGTTGTGGCTTTGGCAAGTGCCCGCACCATATTTAAACGGGAATGGCAGATAATCATAGTCATGATTGTGATATGCTTCGACAATACGCATCTGATAGATATGCTCAGTGCCGGCAGGATAGGAGGCGCTGTTCTGGCAGAGATTTTTTATCCGCTTGTTGTCGCAGGTATTATTGAGGTTTTTTACAGAAACCGCAAAAAATGGTATTTACTTGCGTACGGAGTGGCCGGGGTGTTTAATTGTCATGTCATGTCGGCCACGATCATCTGTATCGCAATATTGATCCTTGCCCTGTTTAACCTGAAAAAATTTGCAGATCCGCATATACGTCACTCCATTTACAGAGCGATCATACTGTTTACGGGACTTGTATTGGGAGTAGGTGTCTGTTTTGCCAATTTTTATTTTTCGGATTGGGGACAGGAAAACCTTCAGTGGAAGAGCCTTTTGGATACGTTGTGGCCAAAGGAATACGGTTTGGCGGACAGAAGATGGATATATTCAATCGCATTGATGTTGATAGCGATATCCGCAGTGATCATAGTTCTTGTAAGGAAGAGATATGATCTGATCGCTGACGAGTATTTCATTCCCGTTCTTATTTGTGGGATCATACTTGTTCTTATGTCTACGGTTATTTTCCCATGGAAGCTTCTGGTCAATATACCGGCCGTAAAATATTATGCTAATATGATACAAAGTTCACACAGATTCCTTTCACCGGCAGATGCATTTCTTGCTTTTTCAATCGGAGGGCTGCTTGATACAGTTGTCGTATCAAAGCCGGGAAGAAGATCGTACCACAGCAGAACGGTCGGTTTGTCTGCATTTGTTATATTCGGGTTGTGTGTGATAAGTACCGTGACAGGATATTATTCATATTTTGTTAAGAACAGTGAAGTGCTGTATTATGATCCGGTGATAGGGGAGATTGAAAGTACGTATGAAGATTATCTCCCGGCAGGGACCAAAACAGAGTGGTATTCAACGGACACGGGATTTGTTTCCGATGAGGATGCTGTAACTTCACTTGACTACGAGCGCAGAGGAACTTATGTGTATTATGCGTATACTAACAAAAAAGAGGGATCTTACGTGGAATTTCCGAGATTCTATTACAACGGTTACATAGCTGTGGATAAGATGTCGGAGCCTGTAGAAGTCGTAAAGGGTGATCACAACAGAACGCGTGTATACCTGGAAAAGACAGATGCACCTGCGATAGTCAGGATGTGGTATCACGTCCCGAAGTTCATGACATTTGCATGTTCGGTCTCTTTTGGCTTGTGGATCGCGTCATTAATGCTGGTGGGAGCAAGGATATATTACAAGATAGATTAGTAGCGACTTTGGGGCGTTTATTGTATAATCAGTTAAGCCGGAACGTAATAAGAAACAAGGGAGAGGTCTAGGAATGAAATTATATAATTCCCTTACCAAAAGGGTTGAAGAATTTGTACCGAATGAAGAAGGAAAGGTTAAGATGTACACGTGTGGTCCTACCGTGTACCATTTTGCGCATATCGGGAATCTTCGAAGTTATCTTATGGAGGATGTGCTTGAAAAGCTTCTGAGGTTTTCGGGATATGATGTCACACGTGTCATGAACATAACCGATGTCGGACATCTGTCATCCGATGCCGATACAGGCGAAGACAAGATGCTTAAGGGTGCAAAGCGTGAGCACAAGACAGTCATGGAGATCGCAAAGTTCTACACGGATGCATTTTTTGCGGATTGTGCCAAGCTGAACATCAAGACACCTGACGTGGTTGAACCTGCAACAAACTGTATTTCCGAGTTCATCCATATGATCGAGGTCCTGCTTGAAAAGGGATATGCTTATAAAGCCGGTGAAAATGTATACTTTGATACATCAAAACTGGATAATTACTACGTGTTCGGAAATCAGAACGAAGAAGAGCTCATGGTTGGGGTAAGAGACGATGTTACCGAGGATGAGAATAAACGCAACAAGAATGATTTTGTCCTCTGGTTTACCAAGTCGAAGTTTGAAGATCAGGCCCTTAAGTGGGACAGCCCGTGGGGAGTCGGATACCCCGGATGGCATATCGAATGTTCATGCATCAGCATGAAGCATCTCGGAGAATACATGGATATCCATTGCGGCGGCGTGGACAATATGTTCCCGCATCATACGAATGAGATAGCACAGTCCGAATCGTATCTGGGGCACAAATGGTGCAATTACTGGTTCCATGTGCATCACTTAAACGATGAGACAGGCAAGATGAGTAAGTCAAAGGGAGAATTCCTGACCGTGTCTTTACTTGAGGAAAAAGGATACGATCCTATCGTGTACCGTTTCTTTACGTTGCAGAGCCATTACCGCAAGCCGCTTGTTTTTTCCTATGAGGCACTTGACCAGGCCGTTCAGACATATAAAAAGCTTAAGAACAGAATATCACAGATAGCGGATGAGGGAGTCGTTGATGAATCCGCCGTTAAGGAGTGGCATGATAAGTTTGCCGAAGTTGTGGGTAATGACGTTAATACCGCAATGGGACTTACGCTTGTATATGATGTGTTAAAAACCGACCTGAGCGGTGCGACAAAGCGTGCGGTCATCGCGGACTTTGACCGTGTACTTGGATTAAAACTCTTTGATCCGAAGACTCCGGGTCAGGATACCGTTGAGAATGCAAGTGGACCGGAAGACGCCGAACTGGTCGCTTACGTTGAAGCAAAGATTCAGGAGCGTGCCAATGCAAAGAAAGAAAAGAACTTCGCGCTTGCGGATGAGATAAGAGCACAGCTTTTGGATGAAGGGATCGTGCTTACCGATACAAGGGAAGGAACAAAGTGGGAGAAGAAATGAAGATCGATCCGAGACAGTATTCGCCTCTGGCGCTTGCTTTTATCGGTGACAGTATTTACGGCGCCGTTGTAAAGACAGAGGTTGTTCTCGAGGGGAACTGTCCGGTCAATACGCTCGATCGTAAGGCGGTAAGATATATTAAGGCAGTCAGCCAGGCAAAGGGGGCTGACTATCTTATTGATAGTGCTCTTTTATCAGATGAGGAGATGACGATCTACAAGCGGGGAAGAAATGCCAAGTCTTCCACTACCGCAAAGAATGCTCCCGTAGGGGATTATCGTAAGGCGACCGGCCTTGAGGCACTTATCGGATATCTGTATCTGAAAGGTGATATGGATAGGGTAAAGGAACTTATAGGGATAGTAATGAGCGTACTGTAACAGGTGTAACAAAGATCTAGGGGATACGAAGAGTTTATGATTTCGCATATAATGATAAAAACAAGAAAGATTCCGAAAGGAGAAGGGAATACATGAGCGGTTTGCTGATCCTTCTCATAGTCGGAGGGATGTTGTCATTTATATCACAAAGAGATGTGGAAGATGTTATCCCGCCTTTTGTCATGACTTTTTTGCTTGGTATCTACGGTCTGGCAATACTAAAAAAGTCACATCATGCATATAAACTCTCGCTTGCAACGTTCCTGGTGATAGCGTGTTTGTTTATATTTATGCTTGCCAGAAGAAGGAATGAGATAAGTATCAAGGCGCTGATTGCTTGGCCTAAAAAACACATCGGTTTTATCTGTTTTCTGCTTACATGTTTAATGATGGTATACTGTTATAGCAATCATTTTGTATTTGTATGGGATGATTTTCATTATAATGCAACGTTTCCAAAAGATTGCTTTTTTTATGGCACAATGCCAACGGGAATGGCGCTTGCCACATATTATAAAAGCTATCTTCCTCTTATGCAGTTGTTTTTTTATTGGGGGTTCCAGGGTAGCGGTTTTTCAGAACCGTTGATGTTCCAATATAAGATCGTGCTTATTTATGTATTGATCCTCCCATTGTTTAAACAGGCCGGAAAACTGAAGGCAATTATAAGCGCTTTTGCAATATTAGTTGCAATCATACTTCCGTTCCTTTTTATGTATGAGGTTCAGGAAAGCCTGTCTATGGATACTGTTGTTGCAGGATTATTTGCTTATGTAGTTGTTTTGATACTTTTTGAAGAAAAAAGAGATCTGTTTTTTTTATACAGAGTGGTAACAGCACTTTTGTGTCTAACTCTGATGAAGACCATATCAGTGATTTTTGCCGGGATTTGTCTTGCTACATGGCTTATTGTTATTTTTGAAAAAAAAGAAGGTTAGGATCGGATACGCGAGTGGTACGGACTTTTGGTTGCTGCCGTTTCAATTATAATCGCATACTACAGTTGGGTCGTGTTTTGTAGGATAAATGGAAATACAACTTATCTTACTGAAAAATTGATATCAAATGTTTCGGAAGATATGATTTTTCCGGCATATGCGACCGGTACTATCGTCAATATGCTTAAAAGTCTTGCGGTAATGCACTTGAATTTGGGCTCGACAGGTTTGAGTTTTCTCGGGGTAGGGATCTTGGCATTTGTGACGTGTGCGGTACTAGTTATTACAAAGAACTTTGTACGGACCGATCTTATAGCTGTGATTATGCTGTCTCTTGGATTTGTTGGATATTATTTAGTATTGTGCTATACATTTTTGTTTGTTTTCGAACCATGGGAGGCAGAGGAACTCTCTAGTTATGACAGATATATCGGTACATATGCTATGGTCGTTTGTTATGTATGTTATTACAGATTGATCCGCATGGGTATGGAAGATACGGATCAAATCGGCATGGTGGGAAAATGTGCTCTGCCGATCCTTGCCCTTATTGTGATATTTACTCTTCCCTTTAAACAACTTGTAAATGCTCTTATACCATCCAGATATATATCGTTGAGGGCTGACATGTATAATGACAGGGAAAGAGTTCGTGAAGAAATGTATCCTTTTATGAGTACGGATCACGCTACGGGGATAATGATTATAGTCAATGACGCAGGCAATTCCGTATATTCAAGGTCGATCGACTATGAGATCATTCCGCATATAGCACGAGAATTCAACCTCGATGAGTATGAGTCAACAGAGGCTGAGAGCAAACTGGAAGAAAGAATAACAGATTTGCACCCGGATTATATATACTTTACCGAGAGAGAAAGAAAAAAAGAAGACATTTCAAAGTACAAGCTTTCGGAAGAATATGTTCCTTTGGATGGAGTTGAGGGAATGTTTCAGAGAGTTAGATGATGTAGAAGAGGATCAGGATCATGGGATACGAAGAATTTTCAATCGAGGGACGAAATGCGGTCACAGAGGCACTTCGTGCCGGCAAGCCCATTGACAGGCTGTATATACTTGACGGCTGTGTTGACGGGCCGATATCCACGATAAAGCGTGAAGCCCGGAAAAAAGATGTCCAGATTAAGTTTGTTGATAAGGACAGACTTGATAATATGAGCGAAACCGGCCATCATCAGGGGGTCATCGCAAAATGTGCCGCATATGAATACGCGACAGTTGAGGATATACTTGAAAAAGCAAAGGAAAAAGGTGAGGATCCGTTCGTTATACTGCTTGATAATATAGAGGATCCGCATAATCTCGGCGCGATAATAAGAACCGCCAATCTTGCGGGAGCACACGGTGTGATAATACCGAAGAACAGAGCGGTTGGACTGACCGCCACCGTGGCCAGGACAAGCAGCGGGGCACTTAACTATACTCCGGTCGCTAAGGTCACGAACCTTGCAAGAACGATAGATGACCTGAAGAAACAGGGGATATGGTTCGCATGTGCCGACATGGACGGAGAGGTAATGTACGATCAGAACCTGACCGGACCGATAGGACTTGTTATCGGGAACGAAGGCGATGGTGTAAGCCGCCTTGTCAGGGAAAAATGCGATTATGTATGTTCCATCCCGATGAAGGGCGATATTGATTCGCTTAACGCTTCGGTGGCAGCAGGCGTGCTGATGTACGAAGTGGTCAGGCAAAGGCAGACAGGAGGGGCCCGATTCCCGAAGTGAATTACGATAATATTCCCGAAGAAGAGTTGATCTCTTATCTTCGTGACGGCGATGAAAAGATAATCGAATATATCATAGAGAAGTACAAAGATCTCGTACGGAGAAAAGCAGGGAGCATGTTCATTCTCGGAGCCGATAAGGAGGACCTTATCCAGGAGGGCATGATCGGTCTGTATAAAGCCGTACGTGACTATGATGCCGGAAGGGATGCGAGTTTTTATACATTTGCCGATCTGTGCATATCACGCCAGATGTATAAGGCGGTTGAGGCGGGAAACCGCAAGAAGCATGCGCCGCTCAATTCATATGTATCCATTTATGAAGATGAAACGGATAAGGATGATCAGGGAGACGGAACGAGCATACTGGAGATGATCCTGTCCGAGACGGGACGCAGCCCTGAGGAACTGGTCATAGATAAGGAACAGACAAAGGATCTGGAACAGAGGATAAATGACAGCCTCAGTGATTTTGAACGAAAAGTTCTCAATCTTCGGCTTACAGGGCTTGAATATACGGATATAGCCAAGATACTTGGAAGGGATGCAAAGTCAACGGATAATGCTCTTTCACGTATCAAAGTCAAGGTAAGAAAAATATTGGAAGAATGAAAAAGATCAGGATAGCATTTACGGACTTCTGGGGAGTATTTGACCCGAACGATAATTTCATAATGGATGCACTGCGGAAGAATTTCGAGGTTGAGATATCCGATAAGGATCCGGAGTTCGTTTTCTGCTCCATATTCGGGCGAAGACACCTGAAATATGACTGCGCCAAGATATTCTATACCGGAGAGAATATAGACCCCGATTTTAACCTTGTGGATTATGCTCTTGGATTTCCTGAGATCGATTATTATGACAGGTATTTAAGGCTCCCGCATTATCTGCTATATCCGCGGGCATGTAAGCTTGCTCTTTCGAAGCCTTCGATGTCCGATGAGGAGCTTTTGAACAGGAAGTTTTGCAATTACGTGATAAGTAATGCCCTGTCTTCTCCGGAACGGGGGATCATGATCGATAAACTGGAGCGATACAAGCCGCTTGCTTCGGGAGGAAGATATCACAACAACGTGGGTGGCCCGGTTGCAGACAAGATAGATTTCTCAAGGGGATATAAGTTTTCGATCGCTTTTGAGAACAGCGGGTCGCGAGGCTATACGACCGAAAAGATAATGGAAAGTTTTGCGTCACAGACGATCCCGATCTATTGGGGGAACCCCGATATCGCAAAGGAGTTTAATCCGGACAGTTTCATAAACTGCCATGATTTTGCAAACTTTGATGAAGTTGTGGACTTTGTAAAGAAGATAGACTCTGATGATACGGCATATCTTAATATGGTCAAAGCTCCGATGATCCGGGATGACAGTCTGGCCGCGAAATGTCTTGATGAAGATTATCTGTCTGATTTTCTGTTTAAGATCTGTTCGCAGGATCCTACAGCAGCCATTCGAAGGAACAGGGTGTATATCGGGAAACACTATGAAGATGAAGCAAAGCTTCATGAAAAGTTAGACAGAGTATTAAGGCTTCCGAGAAGGGCTGTACGGGGAATGAAGAACAGAATAAAAAGAGTAGAGTAGGACGCTCGCCATTAGAGTCAACTTCGTTGACAGGGGCTCGCGGTGCAGACAGGGACTTCCCGCTTCGCGGGCCCTTCCTATCTGCAAATGCTGACGTCGGGAATCGGACCCGAGACCTCCGCACTACCAATGCGGTGCGCTACCTACTGTGCCACGTCAGCTAAACCGAAACAAATTCTATCATAACGGATTATTTATTGTCAATACGGACGGATTTACGATGCGCAGATTCATAGGCGACAGACAATTCTATAAAGGCGTGCTTGCCATAGCGCTTCCGATAATGATACAGAACGGCATATCCAATTTCGTGAATATGCTTGATAATCTCATGGTCGGAAGGATAGGAACGGAGCAGTTGTCGGGAGTGTCCATCGTCAACGACCTCATGTTCGTGTATCAGCTGTGCCTGTTCGGTGCCATAAGCGGTGCGGGTATATTTACTGCCCAGTATTTCGGACAGGGTAATACACATGGTGTAAGAGATACTTTCAGGATCAAAGTCGTTATATGCGGGATCATCATGCTCCTGGGGTTAAGCATTTTTGCAACAACAGACAGAACGCTCATATCATTGTATCTTCACGAGGGATCGGAAACCGGCGATCTTGCTGCAACTCTTGAATACGGACATACGTATATGATGCTGATGCTGGCGGGGCTCCTGCCGCAGGCAGCGGAATTTGTTTATTCGTCTACACTCCGTGAGACAGGTGAGACGGTTGTACCGATGCGGGCCAGCCTTGCTGCGGTATTTATCAATCTGGTGCTTAACTATATACTTATATACGGGAAAATGGGATTCCCCGTGCTGGGAGTTGCCGGAGCCGCGATAGCAACAGCGATATCACGAATCATTCAGGCACTGATCGTTATTGTCTGGACACACAGGCACAGAGAACTTAAGCCTTATATCATAGGTGCATATGAGACGCTTCGCGTATCGGCAGGTTTAGTGCGAAAGATCTGTGTTACAGGTCTTCCACTTGTACTCAATGAGTTTCTGTGGTCTTTCGGCATAGTTCTGCAGAAGCAAAGCTATTCTACCAGAGGACTTGCCGTTGTCGCGGGTCTTAACATCAATTCCACGTTTTTTAACGTATTTGCGATATGTTTTATTGCATTCGGAGATGCGGTCGCGATCATGGTCGGACATCTCCTTGGTGCCGGAAAGATGAAGGAAGCAAAGGAAACGGGCCTCAAGATAAATGTTTTTGTCACTTTCTCCTGCATGATAGTAGGGACGGTATTATATCTCGTGGCAGGACTTCTTCCGCAACTTTATAACACGACCGTTGAGGTAAAAGAACTGGCAAGTGCTTTTCTTCGTATCACCGGCCTGATGATGCCGCTGTTCGGTCTGTGTCACAGCCTGTATTTTACGATCAGGGCAGGAGGGAAGACATTTATCACTTTTCTGTTTGACAGCGCTTTTTTGATGACGATAGGTGTGCCGCTTGCGTATTTCCTGACGAGGTATACGAGCATGGATATAGTAACGATATATGCGTGCTGTGAAGGAACCGCACTGCTCAAGGTATTCATAGGATTTGCGATCTCCGCCAGCGGGGTTTGGATGCAGAACATCGTGGATGGGTAAGAACCGGCCTTATTTGCACTTAAGGCCGTGCTGTGATAATATTTGTAATTGAACTGAATATTACAGGAATACGGTGGCTGCAGAAGGTATACCATGACGGGAAACCTTCGTGCAGCATAATAGGGAAACAGGTGTAAGTCCTGTGCGAACTCGTCACTGTAAGCGGGAAGTGTGCCGCAAGTATCCTCCGCAGGAGGAAGCCACTGGGGTAGGTGGTGTAAAGTTTTCTGTGAAAACTTTGCATCACGAAGGCCACGCCTCCACGAAGTGGAATTTGAATGGCGTGGCTCTCAAGTAACCCGGGAAGGTATTGCGTCACATGTCGATCCGCAAGCCAGGAGACCGACCTATTTCTTATAATGTAGCAACCACGAGTAACTGGTCTGATACATCACATCGGGAACACCGGTTCCTGTTGTTTTGGTATACAAATATCCGTATTTGGTCAGGACTCATTTTACTTGCGTAAGATGAGTTTTTTATATGGCTTCGGATATACGAAGCCGGAAAAAAAGGAGGAACAATATCATTATGAAAAAAAGATCATTAAGTATCCTGCTTGTCGGAATGCTTGCGGCATCAGTTCTTGCCGGGTGCGCAACCGTTGGTGTGAACGTTACCCCGGGCGGATCGGACGGACAGGAAGATGCAGAGGCTGCAGAGCAGGAAAGCGAAGAGGTGGATGATCAGGAAAAAGCCGATGTTGTCGCAGCATTGATAGATGCGATCTATGTGCAGGAGCGGACCGATGAAACGGATGCCCTCTGTCTGGCTGCAAAAAACGCCTGGGATGAGCTTACTGATGCTCAGAAGGCACTTGTTGAGGGAGAAAATGCAGACCCTGATTATTTTGGCAGAGATACCGGAGATGCATCGGCAGATGATCCGCTCAACGGCGATGATATCGGTGAGAATGAGATACTGGTGGTAAGTTTCGGTACATCTTTCAACGATTCGAGAGCACAGGACATAAGCGGTGTCGAAAAGGCTATCGCGTCTGCGTACCCTGACTGGGCTGTCAGGAGGGCATTTACGGCACAGACGATCATCAATCACGTTCAGTCCCGTGACGGCGAGAAGATCGATAACATGGATCAGGCGCTTGAGAGAGCAGTTGCAAATAATGTTAAAAATCTGCTCATACAGCCTACACATCTGATGCATGGTGCCGAATATGATGAACTGAAGGAAGCAGTCGATGCTTATGCAGACAAATTCGAAAGCGTGGCCATTGCCGAACCCCTGCTCGGCGAGGTCGGATCTGATGCGAGTGTGATCAATGACGACAAGAAGACAGTTGCGGAAGCGGTCGTAGCTGCTGCCGTAAAAGATGCAGGATTTGATTCACCTGATGATGCTGACAAGGCCGGGGCCGCGTTTGTTCTCATGGGTCACGGAACCGCTCATACGGCAAAGGTCAGCTACAGTCAGATGGCAACCCAGATGAAGGATCTCGGTTACAAAAACGTGTTCATCGGAACGGTTGAAGGAGAGCCTGAAGAGACGGAATGTGAGAACGTTATAGAAAACGTTAAGGCTGCCGGGTATAAGAAAGTGATCCTGCGCCCGCTGATGGTCGTTGCGGGAGATCACGCCAACAATGATATGGCCGGCGATGACGATGACAGCTGGAAGAGCATGTTCATGGCATCCGGAGCATTTGACAGTGTTGACTGCCAGATAGCGGGTCTGGGACGTATAAAGGCGGTTCAGGATCTGTATGTTGCACATACGGCTGATGCCATTGAGGGTGGCGGAGGTGTTGAGAAATCTTCATCATCTGCCGGATCGGAACTTTCGGATGGAACATATGAGGCAAAGTTTTCTACCGACAGTTCAATGTTCAAGGTAAACGAAGCAAAGGACGGAAAAGGTGAACTGACTGTTAAGGATGGTGATATGACGATCCACATCAGTCTTGCATCAAAGAATATAGTCAATCTGTTCCCCGGAACGGCAGAGGATGCGCAGAAAGACGGAGCAAAGCTTCTTGAGCCAACAGTCGACAAGGTGGAGTATCCTGACGGAACAACCGAAGAGGTATATGGCTTCGATGTGCCCGTACCGGTGCTTGACGAGGAATTCGACCTGGCTCTTATAGGAACAAAGGGTAAGTGGTATGATCACAAGGTTAAAGTCACACCTTGATATTCTGAAGCAAACTGCGATAACGGTTTTATTGCTGATATGTTGCTTTTTTGTAACCTCCTGCGCGGTGCAGGAGGTTACTTTACCTGTCGGTCAAGCGCCCGAAGAGGTTGACATAACGTTCAAAGGTGGATCGGGAAAGGCACATGTAGAGTCTCCGGTGAAGATCACATATAAGGACGGGACAGCGTATGCCACGCTCATATGGAGCAGCGAGAATTATGACTATATCATAGCCGGCGGCAGGAAGTATGAAAATGAAAATCCCGGAGGACCGTCAACGTTTACGGTCCCGGTGGAGAGTTTTGACGAGCCGTTTGAATTCATCGGCGATACGCTTGCCATGAGTCAGCCCCATGAGATCGAGTATAAGATCATATGGAACACGGATGATACGGATACGGAAGATGGGACAGCCGATACAGATGATACGGAGCAGGAAAGACTGTTCGGCATAAGAAGTGATACCGCGCCGTCAAAGATCGGTGGGACTGCGCAGACCGGCAGGCTGGAGCTCGTTCATGCGACGGGATTTGATATCCGGGAATATGGCATGTATAAGTATATCAGCATATACGGCGTGGGTGATTACCTGCTTGTTCCCGAAGGTATGGATGTCCCGTCAGACATTGAGGATAACGTCACCATTATCAATATGCCTGTTGATAAAACGTACCTCGTTTCGACTTCTGCCATGGACCTTGTATCAGCTGTCGGCGCGCTTGATGATATCGGATTTTGCGCTTTGACAAAGGACAGATGGTTTCTTGACGGACCGAGAGAACGCATGAGCAGTGGAAAGATGCTCTATGCAGGAAAATACAGGGCTCCCGATTATGAGCTGATCCTTTCACACGGATGTGATCTTGCGATCGAAAATACTATGATCTTCCATAACCCGGAGGTCAAGGAAAAGCTTGAAGAACTCGGTATCCCGGTGATCGTTGAGACATCGAGCTACGAAAGCGACCCTTTAGGCCGTCTTGAGTGGATCAAATTATATGGTACACTGTTCGGTAAGGAAGAGGAGGCAAAAGATCTTTACGAAAAAGAATCCGCAAGGATCGAGTCTGTGACAGCTGAAGCAGCAACAGACAGGAGTATTGCGTTCTTTTCGGTATCGGCTGCGGGAATGATAAATACACGCCGTCCCAACGATTATATAGCAAAGATGATAAGAATGGCAGGATGCAGATATCTGCCGGCATCCGGAAACGGATCGGATGAAGGAGCGTCCGGAACTTTCAATATGCAGGCAGAGGATTTTTATGCCGAAGCAAGAGATGCTGATATACTTATATACAACAGTACGATAGACGGAGAATTATCCACGGTGGAAGATCTTATAGCGAAAAATCATATATTTGCGGATTTTTCCGCAGTAAGAGAAGGAAGGGTATACTGTCTTACAAGTGATTTCTTTCAGAAAACCACGGGAATGGCTGATTTTATCACAGATATCACGAAGATAGCCAAAGACAGCGATGAATGCACGTTTTTGACAAGATTAAGGTAAGTATATGAACAGAAGGTGTTGGATCTCGTTTGCCGTCGTGATAGCGGCGCTTGCAGCGATGACATATATCAACATCATAACGGGAACGGTTAAGATTACAGGAAGTGATGTCGTAAACATCCTTCTCGGAAAGAATATCGAATCGATGGAAGCCGAGGTTGTCCGAACCATCAGGCTACCGAGGATCGCGGCCGCCATTGTACTTGGAGGAGCGCTTGCCCTGTCGGGGTATATGCTTCAGACTTTTTTTGATAATCCGATAGTAGGCCCGTTCGTTCTGGGAATATCTTCCGGGGCTAAGCTTGTGGTAGCGATCGCACTCATATTCCTGATGTCAAGACAGGTAAGGCCCGGATCGCTCCTTCTGGTGGCTGCAGCTTTTATAGGTGCTCTTTTGTCAATGGGCTTTGTTCTTGTGATCTCATTTCGGGCAAGGAGCATGGGGATCCTTGTGGTCTGCGGGATAATGACAGGATATATATGTTCTGCGATAACTGATCTTGTAGTGACTTTTGCCGATGATTCAAATATAGTTAACCTTCATAACTGGTCAATGGGAAGCCTTTCGGGAACTTCCGCATCGGATGTTACGATAATGACGGTGATCGTCGGAATGTGCGTTGTGGCAGCGGTGATGATCATAAAGCCGATAGGCGCATACAGACTTGGGGAAGCTTATGCAGCGGGCGCGGGGGTCAATATCAGATTGCTGCGTGTGGCGCTCATACTTATTTCAAGCGGACTGGCAGCGACAGTTACGGCTTTTGCCGGACCGATATCATTTGTAGGTATCGCTGTACCGCATCTGTTCAAGGCAATGACAAAGACAAGTGAACCATCTGTGATGATACCGGGGTGTTTTATGACAGGAGCTCTTATAACACTTATGTGTGACTGCCTTGCACGGACACTTTTCGCACCGACAGAAGTGTCGATCAGCTCGGTGACTGCGGTACTTCTTGTACCTGTCGTGATCGCTGTTATGATAAGGCGAAGAAGATGAACATAAATGATGAGGAACGGCAAGTGGATGACCTTCGTACAAAAGATCTGACGATCGGATACGACAAAGATATAGTAAAGAATATTACGGTAAGTGTTAAGGCCGGTAATATCGTGGCACTCATAGGTCCGAACGGAAGCGGAAAATCAACACTTCTTAAGACCGTGACAGGACAGCTCCCTGCACGGGCCGGAGTTGTCATGATAGGCGATAAGGACAGGGATGACATGCATATTAAAGAGATCGCATCGAAGCTGTCCATGGTCATGACGGAATCGATCCGTCCGGAACTGATGACATGCAGGCGGGTTATAGAAAGCGGAAGATATCCGTATACCGGAATGTTCGGAAGGCTCTCTGACGAAGATCACATGAAGGTGAATGAGGCGATAGCGTTTACCGAAACAGAGGATATAGCCGAAAAACTGTTCACGAACATCAGTGACGGACAGAGACAGCGGGTGCTGCTGGCAAGATCCATATGTCAGGAACCGAAAGTCCTGGTACTTGATGAGCCGACTTCCTATCTTGATATAAGATATAAGATAGATATCCTGACCAGGATAAGAAAGCTTGCAACAGATAAAGGTGTTGCGGTACTGATGTCGATCCATGAGCCCGAGGTGGCAATGAGACTGGCTGATGTGGTCGTGGCGGTAGGAGACGGACAGGTAATGCGTATAGGCTCGCCACGGGAAGTATTTGAGGAAGGGTTCATAAGAAAGCTGTACAGGCTCGGGGATATGAACATGGATATGATAGGTAACAGGCCATGGTTCTGATGATAGTGGGCACTATGTCGAACGTGGGAAAAAGCCTGATCGCTGCCGGACTGTGCAGGGTGTTTGCACAGGACGGGTACAGGGTTGCCCCGTTCAAGTCCCAGAATATGTCGAATAATTCATATGTCACCGCAGACGGTCTTGAGATGGGAAGAGCCCAGGTCGTTCAGGCCGAGTGCTGCGGGATCAGTCCCGATGTCTGCATGAACCCGATACTGCTGAAACCTGTGTCGAACAGCGGCTCTCAGGTTGTAGTGATGGGAAAAGCCGTAGGAAACATGAGCGCCTCGGAATACTTTAAATACAAGACCGGACTGATCCCGGTGATAAACGATGCTTTTGACAGGCTGAACAGCAGGTATGATATAGTTGTCATAGAAGGTGCGGGATCTCCGGCGGAGATCAACCTTAAGGAAAATGATATAGTCAACATGGGTCTTGCCGAAATGACGGATGCGCAGGTACTGCTCGTAGGCGATATAGACAGGGGTGGTGTGTTCGCACAACTGATCGGCACACTCGATCTTCTTGAAGAAAGCGAAAGGAAACGTATAAAGGGACTTATAATCAATAAGTTCAGGGGTGATGAAAAGCTTCTCCGTCCGGGTATAGAGATGCTCGAGCAACGCGCAAACTGTCCTGTTCTTGGAACGGTTCCCTATGCGGATATCAACATTGATGAAGAGGATTCGCTGACGGAAAGGTTTGGCGTAAGAAAAAGAATGTCCGTTGATATAGCGGTCATCAGGCTGCCGCATATTTCAAACTACACGGATCTTGCTGTATTCGATCAGGTCCGGGACATATCGGTAAGGTTCGTTTCTGCGCCTTCGGATATAGGTACCCCTGATCTGATCGTTATACCCGGAACGAAGAATACCGTTGAGGATATGAGATGGCTGGATGATACGCGATTTTCCGACAGGATAAAAGAAGAGGCAGATCTCGGAACGGCCATAATCGGTATATGCGGCGGATATCAGATGCTCGGAAGATCGATATCCGATCCGGATAATACGGAAAGCGGCGGGAGTGTTCAAGGCCTTGGACTGCTTCCTGTCGAAACGGTGCTGGAGGATACGAAGACACAGTCTGTATATGAAGGTATCGTATCCGATCCGACCGGCATATTGTCCGGCACAAAAGGGTGCCCGGTAAAGGGCTATGAGATACACATGGGAAGGACTGCAGCGTGTGAGGAGCTTTCGGAGTTTACATCAGGCAGTGGATATTGCAGGAAAAACATATACGGTACATATGTGCACGGTCTGTTTGACAACCGGGAAATGGCATGTGCCGTTGTAGGGTGTATTTGCAAGGCATCGGGGAAAAATATAGATACATCGCGGATCATCGACATGGATACGTACAAACAGCAGCAATATGACCGCCTTGCCGATCTGATACGTGACAATATCGACATGCGCAGAATATACAGGATATGCCATGACGGAAAATGAACTGTTTGATATAAAAATACAAAAGCCTTCCGGGGATGTATACAAGAACGCTAAGGAATTCTTTGACAGCCTGGCTAAGCCTGTCGACGGTCTCGGGCGCTTTGAGGATATGATATGCAGGATAGCTGCGATACAGGGAACAATAAAACCGGATGTTTCGCAAAAATCCCTTGTGATAATGTGCGCCGATAACGGGGTGGTCAGAGAAGGAGTATCCCAGTCGGACAGTGCGGTCACGGCATCCGTTGCAAAACTCATGGCAGAAAGCGCAAGTACAGTCTGTACCATGACAGCGGGATATCCGGTCAGGATAATCCCGGTGGATATAGGGATAGATTCGGATGAAAAGATCTCCGGACTCGTTGACCGCAGGATAGCAGGGGGGACGGGAAATATCGCGGTAGAGGCTGCGATGACGCAAAAAATGTGTCTTGATGCAATAGGAGCCGGAATTGATATGGCTAAGTATTGCAGTGATATCGGGACCGGCATCATTGCAACGGGTGAGATGGGGATCGGAAATACAACGACATCGGCGGCGCTTTTCTGTGCACTGACCGGAGAAGATCCCGAGGATGTTACGGGAAGAGGAGCGGGTCTGTCAGATGACGGACTTAAGAGAAAGATCAATGTGATAGAACGCTCCCTTAAGATCCATGGACTTGACCGACCGGTATCAGAACCCGGAAGAGACTATGCATTATCTGCACTGTCCGCTGTAGGGGGGCTTGATATCGCGGGTCTTGCCGGGCTTTTCATAGGGGGAGCCTTATACCATATACCCGTTGTGATCGACGGTGCGATAAGCGCGGTTTCCGCACTTGCCGCTGACATGATCGTGCCCGGATGCAGAGACTATATGATCGCATCACACAGAGGAAGAGAGGCGTGCAGCAGGGCGCTTGATATGATGGGCCTCTTTCCTGTCATAGATGCGGATATGGCGCTGGGCGAAGGAACCGGAGCAGTTATGCTGTTTCCGTTGATCGATATGATAATGTCACTTTATAACGGGGGAACCCGTTTTGAAGAAACGGATATCGCAAGATACGAGAGGTTTTCCGTATGATCGCAGTCATAGGCGGACAGGGCAGCGGAAAAAGTGCAAAGGCCGAAGAGATCGCACTGCGCACAGGACTTAAGCCATATTATCTTGCAACGATGAAGGTATGCGACGAAGCCGGAAGCAGGCGTGTTAAAAAACACCGCTTGATGCGAAAAGACAAGGGATTTGTTACGATAGAGATACCCTACCGGATCGAAGAAGCAACTAAATACATGGACGATCCCGGGAATTGTGTTGTGCTTCTTGAATGTGTTGCGAATCTTGTCGGCAATGCGATGCATGAAGACGAGTGGTATGAACCTTTGATGACAGATGAGGAAAACATGACGGACAGGTTTGCCGGGCATGTTCTGGCTATGATATCCGAACTTGATGATAAGGTAGGAGTTCTTGTCGTCGTGTCATCCGAATACGAACCGGATGAAGATGATGATAATGAGACGGCACTGTACAAGAGGCTGCTTAAGGCAGTAAATGACAGGATAGTCGTGATGGTAAGAGGACGTTCAAGAGAATAAGAGGTATTGTGATGAAGATGATAAAAAAGATCCTGGCTGCTTTTTCACTGTATTCAAGGATACCGGTCCCACATTCGTGGGCAGGTGACGATATTGAGGGCGCTATAACGCCACTCCCACTTGTGGGAGTATTGATAGCAGTTGTTATGTTTGGGCTTGCTTATCTGCTTGACCTGCTGAAATGTCCGGTTTTTGCAGGTGCAGTCATTGTGACTGCCGTGCCTTTACTTGTGACCGGAGGATTTCACGCGGACGGCTTTATGGATACGGCAGATGCACTCAGGTCATACGCCGACCGCGAAAAGAAACTGGAGATACTGAAGGACCCGCATATCGGCGCATTCGCCGTTACGGGGCTTGTAACAGCCGTGATGCTTATGGTCTTTTCCACCGGACTGGTAATGTATATGCAGCTGTTATGGGATATTCCGGTCATTCTGTTTCTGGGAGCAGTGTTTGTTATATCAAGAGCGATGGCGGCACTCACATCGGTTTACATAATTAACGCAAAGGAAGATGGAATGATCACGGCTGAGAAGAGTGGGATTAAGACGGGGGATGTGATAGTGCTTGCCTGTTTTGTTATAATTCCTCTTGCACTTATGGCATATTATTTTGTGATCTATGCGATCGCCCAGATCATATCGTTTGCTCTGGTGACTGTCATATATAAAAGAATGGTCATGAAGAACTTCGGAGGAGTAACGGGAGATACAGCAGGTTACTATATAGTGATGAGTGAAATAGTCACGGGTGTGATGCTTTCGCTTGCGATGCTCGTGTTCCCCATGGGCGGACTATGATAACCTGTATTCTGCTAAGACATGCCGCAACTGCCGGCAATCTGGCCGGAAGATACATTGGATTTCGAAGCGATGAAGATATCACACGTGAGAAGGATTCCGATATCCTTCAAGTGTCAGATCAGATCCGTGGCATCCTGTGTGATCCGGTCGTGATCTCGGGCCCGCAAAGGCGGTGCATAAATACGGCGTCAGTTCTGTTCCCCGATAAAAACCCGCTGATCGCAGATGGGCTTTCCGAGATGGATTTCGGTTCGTTTGAAGGCAGGACATACGATGAACTTAAAGGGCTTGATGAATACAGGAGCTGGATCGGCGGCATGGTCGATTCACCGCCCGGCGGAGAGTCAAGAGACGAGTTCATAAGAAGGAGTATGCGTGGATTTGATGATGCGATGAAGCTTGCCGCAGGAGGCAAGGAAATACTGATCATATGTAGTGGCGGAAACATCATGGCTGTGATGAGCAGCCTTACCGGAAGGGATTACTACGATTTCCATACGGGAAATCTGGAAGGATTCATACTCAGGTTCGATCATTATGATAAAGGAATACATGGTCTGTCATATGACCGCTTTGGCGTCGGCCGTAATACTTGATGTACTGATCGCCGACCCTCATGTAAGATGGCACCCGATCCGTCTGATCGGAGATCTTATAGGTATATTGGAGAGAAAACTGCACAGGCGCGAAGGGCACTATGCCTTATTGTCCGGAACGGTACTTTGGTCAGCCGTGTTCCTGACAGTTACCGCGATATCTGCTGCAATTATACTTGCCGGATATGAGAAGGGACTGCTGATCGGAACAGTTGCTGAAACGATCATGACATACTTTGTTCTTGCGGCAGGAAGCTTACGGAAGGAGAGTATCAAGGTCCAGCGTGATCTTGAGACCGGAAACATCGAACAGGCAAGGTATGACCTGTCCATGATCGTCGGAAGAGATACAAAGGATCTTGTTGAAGCCGGAATAACAAGAGCAGCGGTTGAAACAGTGGCAGAGAATACGTCGGACGGTGTTATAGCGCCGCTGCTGTATACGGCTCTTTTCGGGCCGGCGGGCGGTTTTGCATACAAAGCCGTCAATACGATGGATTCGATGCTGGGATACCGGAATGAAAAATATGAGTATTTCGGAAGATGCGCTGCAGTAGCCGATGATGTCTGTAACTATATTCCCTCAAGACTGAGCGCGCTGTTCATGATCGCGGCGACATTTATCTGCGGACTGTTTTCGAAACGATACAGCCCGCATGATGCATACCGGATCTGGCGCCGGGACAGGAGAAATCACAAGAGCCCCAATTCTGCACAAACTGAAAGTGTATGCGCAGGCGCACTTGGAGTAAGACTCGGAGGAGACTCGTTCTATGGGGGGATCCTTGTAAAAAAACCATATCTGGGAGATGACAGAAGAGTTGTCGTCCCGGAAGATATTAAACGGTCGACTGTATTGATGCTTGGTACGGAGGCAGTATGCACGGTGGTGATATATACGGTAACAGGGTTGATATCGATTTTTCAGTGAACCTGAACCCTTATCCGCGTGACGGCGGGACAGAAGAGAGGATACGCCGGGCGATGGAAGAAGGGACGGCAAATGCCGTACGTTACCCGGATATTTTACAACGGGATGTAAGAAAGGCTCTGGCGCAGGCAAACGGGCTCGTACCGGAATGCGTATATGCAGGGAACGGGGCGTCGGAGATCATTAAGGTGATCACTTTGATGACGGCACCTAAAACGGCTCTTCTGATAGAACCGTGCTACAGCGGTTATGAAAATGCTCTTAGTACCCGGGGCGGCTGTGAGATCAGAAGGGCTTTTTTGAGCGAGGAAAAAGGATTCGGGATAACGGACGATCTGCCTGATACAATAACGAATGATATTGATATATTATACATCCAGGATCCGGTCAATCCTATTGGAAAATCAATGGATTACGAGCTGATGTATACAATACTTGAAAAAGCAAACAGATGTTATATAACGGTATTGTATGACAGGAGTTTTTATCATCTTTCCGACAGGTCGGTCGATGATCCGATGCCGGTCATGGATATCCTGAACAGATTTGATAATGTTTATATCGTCAGTTCGTATACGAAGAGTTTTGCTCTTCCGGGTATAAGGATGGGATATGTTATGTCAACCGAGCATAACATAAACAGACTGATACCTTATTTTCCGGAATGGAATCTGTCCTCTGCAGCGACTGAGTTAATAAAGGCATGTTCCGATATTCTGGAGAACTCAGATTATTTAAACAGATCAGTAGAGTATATCCGGAAAGAACGAAGTTTTCTGATAAGGGAGTTTTCAGGGCTGGGGTTTAAGGTATATGAAAGCGATACCGTTTTCATTCTCATAAAAGGTTTAAGGGGTCTGTATGAAATGCTCCTGGATAAAGGGATACTGATCCGCAAATGCGAAGATTTTAATGGACTTGATGACGGCTTTTACCGCATTGCAGTCCGCTGTCATGAGGATAATGTAAGACTTATTGAGGCTGTAAGGAAGGTAATGGATGAACTTAGAGCATATAAAACCTGAAGATATAGAAAAACGCAGTTTTGAGATCATAACGGATGAACTGCGAGAACGGGGATTTCAAAGAGACGTTTCAAATGAGCAGTTGACAGTGATCAAACGCTGTATACATACCACGGCTGATTTTGATTATGCCGAGACCCTGTGTTTTTCCGAAGGGGCTGTCAGCACATTTCAGAAGCTCATCAGGGAAGGTGCAACGGTGGTAACCGACACCAATATGGCTCTTTCAGGCATAAATAAGCAGGTGCTTGCGCAGTATGGGTGCGACAGTGTTTGCTTTATGGCAGATGAAGATGTGGCAGTTTCTGCCAGACAGAAAGGTGTGACACGGGCTTCGGTCTCCATGAACCGTGCGATGAGCATATCCGGTCCTGTTATATTTGTGATCGGAAATGCACCGACCGCTCTGATCACGATCCGTGAATGTTATGATACCGGTACGTATATCCCGGCATTTGTTGTCGGCGTACCCGTTGGCTTTGTGAACGTGGTCGCTGCCAAGGAACTGATAACACAAAGTGATATCCCCTATATAGTCAACAGGGGACGAAAGGGCGGCAGTAACGTGGCTGCGGCCATAGTAAATGCACTTTTGTATGATATGAGAAAGACAGATCAAAACAGGTCATGAATACAGGGAAAAAGACGGGGTTTACAACAGGAAGCTGTGCCGCGGCTGCCGCGAAGGCGGCAACCGTCATGCTGCTTGAAAATACGATGATAGATTCGGTATCTGTCGTTACTCCGGCCGGTATTGTATTTTCTGCGGCCGTGGAGGATGTTTGTATGGAAGCTGACGGGCAGCGCCCGACTTCCGTAAGCTGTGCCGTAAGGAAGCATTCCGGAGACGATCCCGATGTTACCGACAATATGCTGATCTATGCAAGAGTATCACTTCGTGATGACGGAAAAGAGCTCGTGATCATAGATGGCGGCAAAGGGATTGGAAGGGTCACGCGTCCGGGTCTTGACAGGCAGGTGGGTGAAGCCGCGATAAATACAGTCCCGAGACAGATGATAGAGCACGAAGTCAGAACTGTTATGGAAGAATACGACCACAGCGGATCGTTGGATGTTGTGATCTTTGCCCCGGATGGAGAGGAGATATCAAAAAAGACCTTCAATCCCAGACTCGGAATAGAAGGGGGCATATCCATAATAGGGACAACGGGACTGGTCGAGCCAATGAGCACAAAAGCGCTCATTGATACCATTGCGGTTGAGATACGGCAAAAAAAGGCAATGGGAGAAAAGATCCTTGTAGTATCGCCGGGTAATTACGGGTTTCATTTCATGCGTGATACATACGGGTTCGATCTGGACCGGGCGGTAAAGTGTTCGAATCATATAGGAGAAGCGATCGATCTGGCAGCTGATGCCGGTTTTCCCGAAATGCTTCTCGTGGGACATGCCGGTAAACTGGTAAAACTGTCCGGCGGGGTAATGAACACGCATTCTCATGTGGCAGACTGCAGGATGGAACTTATGGCCGCTTCGGTTATACATGCATCGGAGCGCATTGATACAGCAAAGCATATTCTCGGATGTGTTTCGGTGGATGATGCTTATGAGCTCATGCGTCAGGCCGGGATCGAAAAAGAGTGCTTTTCATACATAATGGACCGGATCGAATACCATTTGAAAAAGCGGGCAGGAACCATGCACAGCGAGTGCATCGTTTTTTCGAACAGATACGGACTGCTGGGGAAGACCTCGGGTGCGGACGTTATGATGCGGCAGGTGTTTACGAAAACGGAGAACTAGATGATCAATTTTGTCGGTGCGGGCCCGGGAGCCTGTGATCTTATAACAGTACGGGGCATGAGGCTCATCGAAGAGGCGGATGTCATCATTTATACGGGAAGCCTTGTTGATCCGAAATTGCTGGAATACTCGAAACGTGACCCCGAAATATACAACAGTGCGACAATGACTTTGGAAGAAGTGATTGCTGTCATGGAAAGAGCGGAATATGCTCACAAGAGCGTAGTAAGACTGCATACCGGAGAGCCGAGTCTGTACGGTGCGGTAAGGGAGCAGATGGATGAGCTTGATAAAAGAGGTATAAGCTATGAGTCATGCCCGGGAGTCAGCGCCTGCTTTGGCGCTGCGGCAACACTTGATATGGAATACACCCTTCCCGGGGTAACGCAGACTCTTATAATCACCAGGATGGAAGGAAAGACCGCTGTTCCCGGGAATGAAAGCATTGAAAGCCTGGCAGCTCACAATGCTTCGATGGCGATATACTTAAGCACGGGAATGCTTGATGAACTCGCCCGAAGGCTTATCGCCGGAGGATACAGTGCAGATACGCCGGCTGCTCTTGTTTATAAGGCTACGCACCCCGATGAAAAAACCGTGCTCTGTACCTTGGGCAGCCTGCCGGATGAGGCCAGAAAGAACGGGATAGAGCGTACTGCAGTTGTTATTGTCGGTGATGCGGTATCTCACAGCCGGTACGAAAGATCAAAACTATATGATCCGTCATATAGTACAGGATACAGGAAAAATGATCAAAACCGCGATATGTTTTAACGAAAAGGGAAGAAAAGTCACAGAGGAACTGAACAGGGCGTTTTGTGCTTCAGGTATCGATCCGGCTGATGTTTACGATCTGTCGGATAAAAAGTGCGGCATTTTATTGCATGATCTTGTAAAGTCAGAGTTTCCGGCCGGTCATCCGCTAATATTTGTCGGAGCCGTGGGCATAGCGGTAAGAGCAGTGAGCGGATGCATAAAGGATAAGCTTTCCGATGTTCCGGTGGTTGTAATAGATGATAACGCAGGCTTTGTGATACCGATACTGTCGGGACACGCAGGCGGTGCAAATAAGCTTGCTGCCATGATCGCAGAACTTCTCGGTGCGATCCCCGTAATAACCACATCAACGGATATAAACGATGCTTTCTCGGCAGATGTTTTTGCTTCGGAAAACAGGCTGACTGTCCGGAACCGTGAAGGTATAAAAAAAGTGGCCGTAAAGGCACTTGAGGGAAAGCCTGTAACGTTGTCGATAAAAGACTATCCACCCGCAGGAGAGGTTGACATAATCATAGCGGATGAGACCGACGGGGAGTATTCACTGTTACTGTCGTCAAAGCCATATGTGATCGGGATCGGAGCAAGAAAAGGGATAGATCCCGGCGACCTGGACAGATACATTATGTCAACCATAAAAGAGCATAAAATAGAGATTGATGATATATATGCACTTGCGACCGTGGATATAAAGGAAAATGAGCGTGCGATAAAAGAATTCTCAACAAAACACCGTATCCCCGTAATCTCTTTTGAGGCTTCGCTCCTAAAACGGGCAAAAGGGGATTTTACGGGCTCGGATTTTGTAGAACAGACGGTCGGAGTCGACAATGTATGCGAAAGAGCCGCAGTGCTTGCTGCCGGACCCGGCGGGGAATTGCTTGTACAAAAACAAACCGGCGAGGGCATGACCCTGGCAGTTGCAAGACGTCATCATTGAGGTATATTTCATGGGTAAGATCTACGTTGTGGGCATCGGCCCCGGGGATGAAGAGAATATGACGATCAGGGCACAGGCTGTCCTTAAGACGTGCGATGTCATAGTCGGCTATAAGACATATACGGACCTTGTCAGGAGCAGATATCCTGATAAGGTGATCATCGAGAGTGCGATGAGAAGTGAGATCGACAGGTGCAAAACCTGTCTGGAACTGGCAAAGAACGGCAGGACTGTGGCTCTTATATGCAGCGGCGATGCCGGTATATACGGGATGGCGTCCCCGATGCTTGAGGTCGCTGCAGAGGAAGGTTTTGATGATGTGGAGACAGTGCCAGGGGTAACTGCTGCCCTGTCCGGTTCGGCTGTTCTCGGGGCAGCGGTTGGGCATGACCTGTGTACGATAAGCCTGAGCGACCTGTTGACTTCGTGGGACAGGATAGAGGAGCGCCTCAGATGTGCAGCAAGGGGTGATTTTTGCATAGCGATATACAATCCTGCCAGCAAAAAGAGGACCGATCATCTGAAGAAGGCATGTCATGTCCTTCTTGAGACTATACCTGCAGACAGACCGTGCGGTATTGTAAGAAATATCGGAAGAGCTGACACCGGTGTAAAACTCTGTACCCTGGGGGAGCTTGCCGATGAACCCGCAGATATGTTCACAACTGTTTTTATAGGAAATTCACAAACTTATGTTAACAATAACAAACTGATCACTCCCAGGGGTTATAAGCTGCAGTGAAGGTAATGATTTTCTCGGGAACAACTGAAGGAAGAAAGCTGTCTGAGATGCTGTCGGAGGATGGGATCCGGCACTTCGTATGCGTTGCAAGCGAGTATGGAAATGACGTTATGTCAACCGAATCTCTGGCGAAAGTCCACATCGGTAAAATGGACAGTGACGAGATGAGGGAGTTTCTGGCCGGAGAGAAGTTCGGAAAAGGTGATGTGATCGTGGATGCTACGCACCCCTATGCGTCAGCCGTAAGCAGGAACATAAAGGAAGCTGCCGCGGTGACGTATAGCACGGTTTATAGAATAACCAGGGGCGGCGCGGACAGTGCTGACTCTGCTATAAGATATGCTTCCATTGAGGATTTTGCGCACTCGATCGACGCGACAGAGGGCAATATATTGCTGACAACGGGAACCAATACCCTTGCCGGATACTGCAAAAACGTATCAGAGGCAACTCTCGCAAGAACATTTGTAAGAGTCCTTCCGGCAAAGGAGAGCATGGAGATCTGTCATGACCTTGGGGTGGAAAGCAGTCACATCATCGCTATGCAGGGCCCTTTTTCGGAAGGAATGAACAGAGCGGTCATGGAGGAGTTTTCCATCCGCCATATGCTGACAAAAGACAGCGGAGAAGCAGGCGGCTTTGCGGAAAAGATCGCAGCCGCACGTGATCTTGGCGTGACGGTGCATATGATAGAACGCCCGTATGAAGAAGACGGCAGTGATATATGTGAAGTATATGAGAAGATCACAGGGCATTCATATAAAAGACACATAAGTATCACTCTGGCGGGTGCCGGTATGGGTAGTGCCGGGGCCATGACAGATGATGTAAGAAATGCCATAACGGCTGCAGATGCAGTCTTTTCATCGGGAAGAATACTTGGCGGCATTACGGCAAAAAGAAAGTTTGAAATGTATGATGCGACATCCATCGCTTCGGTACTTGAGAAGAATACGGATATCCGGTCTGCGGTCGTGCTGTTTTCGGGAGATACCGGTTTTTACAGCGGAGCCGGACCGGCGCGGGAGAAGTTATGTCAACTAGTGCCCGATGCGGATATACAAACGCTTCCCGGAATCTCGTCGGTTTCATATCTTGCGTCAAAGCTTGGTGAAACATATAACGATGCGGTGATCACAAGCATTCACGGAAGAAACACGGAGGCTGATATAAAAAGGCTTGTGTCACGGATAATCCGTAACCGGAAGACATTTGCCCTGATGTCGGGAGATGAGGATGTGAGGACGGTATGCAGTAATCTTAAAGACATATGTCCTGATATGACGGTCTGTATCGGACAAAACCTGTCCTATGAAGACGAAAAGATCACAAAGCTTTCCTGCGCAGATGCTTCAAAATATGAATCTGAAGGAATAATAACAGTGTTATTTATACACGAAACGCCGGATACGGGGTATCGATCATGATGACTGATAAAACAAACAACAGGATCATGATAGCTGCCGTATCAAGCGGATGCGGCAAGACAGTCATAACGACCGGTTTGCTTGAGGTGCTAAAGAGAAAAGGGCTTGCGCCGGTCTCTTTTAAGTGCGGTCCCGATTATATAGATCCGATGTTCCACAGGCAGGTTCTCGGGATAGACAGCCTTAATCTGGATTCTTATTTTCTTCCGGAGGAAGGTATCAGAGAACTTGTGGCAGGACATACGGGCGGATGCGCCATTATCGAGGGTGTGATGGGCCTTTACGACGGTACGTGTGTTTCGGATATAAAAGGATCAAGTTATGAGATCGCAAAGATCACGTCGACTCCCGTGATACTTGTGGTAGACGCCAAAGGCGCAGGCCGGACGATCGCATCCGTGATCAAAGGGATAGCGGCAGATGATAAGGACCGGCTTATAAAGGGCGTGATACTGAACAGGATATCGGCACACTTTTATGAAAAACTCCGCCCTTATCTGACTAAAGAGCTTAAAGATGCCGGTATGGATATAGAGATCCTCGGAGGGATCCCCAAAGACGAATGCATGCAGTTTTCGAGCCGTTATCTGGGCCTTACAATGCCGGAGGAGACGGAAAACATCAGGGAAAAGATAAGTTCCATGGCGGATCATGTGGAAAACTGCTGTGATATAGAGGCTGTACTTAAGATAGCGGAACATGCACCGAAGATCTGCACGGCAGGGGAGCAGCAAAAGCGCACAAAGCCTCCAAAGACACCAAAGCATACCGTGAGTCTTGCAGTGGCAGGAGACGAAGCATTTTGTTTTTACTATCACGAGAATATTAGGCTCCTTGAAGATCTGGGTGTTAGGATCGTTTATTTTTCACCGATAAGAGATGAAGGGCTGCCTGAAGACATAAGTGGCATTCTGATCGGAGGGGGCTATCCGGAACTTCACCTTAAAGCTCTTGCCGAAAATGAGTCCATGAAAAGATCCTTAAGAGCAGCCATAGATGCAGGAATGCCGACGCTGGCCGAATGCGGAGGGTTCATGTACCTGCACGAGACGATAGAGGATAAATCAGGTACAAAATACCCGATGGTAGGTGCTGTAAAAGGGAACTGCCGCTACAGCGGTCATATCGCGGGCCTCGGATATTCCGAGATCAGGGAATGCGGCAAAGATGATCCAAATGATTTTCACTCGCATCTGGCGGGTATGAGAGGGCATGAATTTCACTATTATGAGAGCACATGCGATGGCTGTGACGCATTGCTTTACAAGCCTTCGTCGGATGCGACATACAGGTCGATGATAGCAAAGGGCGACAGTCTCTGGGGGTTTTTGCATCTGTATTACCCATCGCATCCTGAGGCGATGGAAGCGTTTGTCCGAGCAATGAAAAACCGGACCGACGTTCAAAGGCAGAGGAAGGAGAATGGATCATGAAGGAACATAAGAATTCGGCGGCCTTTTTTGCAAATAAAGAGTGCAGCTTTTATCCGTGTCATGAGTGCGATGAAGACATCAACTGTCTGTTCTGCTACTGTCCGCTCTATCATCTTGACTGCCCCGGGGATTATGAGATCATTGAAAAAGACGGCAGAAATATCAAGAACTGCACGGGTTGCACATATCCGCATCTTGCCGATAACTACGGCGATATCATAAGATTGCTGAAACAAAGTTTCTGAAGCGATACAATTTTCTTTTAATTACCTTATTTCTATGTTATAATCCCACTTTAGGTATAATTTAGTGTCATTTGGAGGATATAGGATAATGAGTCTGCAGGTTGAGAAACTGGAAAAAAACATGGCGAAGCTTACGATAGAAGTCGATGCCGCAAAGGTAAGCGAGGCTATCAAAAAAGCTTATGAAAAAAATAAGAGCAAGATGAGCGTGCCGGGATTCCGTAAAGGAAAGGTGCCTCAGGCCATGATTGAAAAGATGTACGGCCCCGAGGTCTTCTACGAGGATGCGGCTAACATCATGATACCCGATGCATATGCACAGGAAGTTGATGATAACAAGGAACTCGAGATAGTATCACAGCCCAGGATAGATGTTGTTCAGCTTGAAAAAGGCAAGAATTTTATCTTCACAGCTGAGGTTGCTTTAAAGCCACCGGTTGAGCTTGGCAAGTACAAGGGTGTTAAGATCGAAAAGATCGATACAGCGGTAACTGACGAGGATATCGACAAAGAGATCAAGCGTGAGCAGGAAGCAAACGCAAGGACGATAACGGTTACTGACCGTCCCATAAAGGATGGCGATACGGCTGTCATTGATTTTGAAGGATTTATGAACGGTGAGGCATTTGAGGGCGGAAAGGGAGACAACTACCCGCTCGTTATCGGTTCACATTCGTTCATTCCCGGATTTGAGGATCAGCTTATCGGTAAGAATACAGGCGATGAAACCGATGTCAACGTTACGTTCCCCGAGGATTACAACGCCAAGGATCTTGCCGGCAAGGATGCCGTGTTCAAGGTTAAGATCAATGAGATCAAGGAAAAAGAGCTTCCCGAACTGGATGACGAATTCGCATCTGAGGTATCGGAGTTTGATACTATGGCCGAGTATCGTGAGGATGTGAAGAAGAACCTTGCCGAGAAGAAGGAAAAAGAAGCTAAGGAGAAGAAGGAAGATGCGGTGATAGAGGCTATCATCAAGGACTCCAAGATGGATATTCCCGAGGCTATGGTAGATACACAGACGAGGACAATGGTGAATGATTACGCAAGAAGACTTCAGAGCCAGGGACTGTCACTGGAGCAGTACTTCATGTTCACGGGTCTTAACCTGGAGAAGTTTACCGAGCAGATGAAGCCGGGAGCTTTAAAGAGGATCGAATCAAGACTTGTCCTTGAAGCTATCGTAAAGGCTGAAGGCTTTGAGGTCAGCGATGAAGAATACGAGAAGGAACTCGAGCGTATAGCCGGTGAGTCCAAGATGGAAGTCGACAAGCTCAAGGAGTACATCGGAGATGATGAGTACGGAAAAAATCAGATCATCGAGGATCTCAAGATACAGAAGGCTATAGACCTCATAGTAGAGAATGCAAAGGAGAAATAAATGAGTTTAGTACCTTATGTCATTGAACAGACAAGCCGTGGCGAAAGAAGCTACGATATATACTCAAGACTTCTGAAGGAGAGGATCGTATTCCTTGGAGAAGAAGTCAATGATACGACCGCGAACCTCATCGTTGCACAGATGATGTTCCTTGAGGCTGAGGATCCCGAGAAGGATATCCACTTCTACATCAACAGCCCCGGAGGATCGGTGACCGACGGATTTGCGATCTATGATACGATGCATTATGTTAAATGTGATGTGGCTACATACTGTATCGGAATGGCTGCCAGCATGGGAGCGTTTCTCCTTGCCGGGGGAGCAAAAGGCAAGAGATTTGTCCTGCCCAATGCTGAGATCATGATCCACCAGCCTTCGGGCGGTGCCAAGGGTCAGGCAACAGAGATCGAGATCGTTGCCAAGCAGATCCTGCGCACCAAGGAGCGCCTCAACAGGATACTTTCGGAGAATTGCGGACAGCCGTTCGAGAAGGTAGCTGCCGATACGGAACGCGATAACTGGATGAGTGCGGAAGAAGCGCTTGAGTACGGGATAGTAGATAAGATAATTGCAGACAGGGGAGAAGGGGAAAAGTAATCCATGGCAAAGAAGGATATCAGATGTTCTTTCTGCGGAAAGAGCCAGGATCAGGTCAAGAAGCTCATCGCCGGTCCTGAAGGAGTATTCATCTGCGACGAATGTATAGAAGTGTGCATGGAGATCGTAGAGGATGAACTATATGACAATGAGGAGCCGGAGGCTGAAAGCTCTGATTTTGAGATCAATCTTGTTAAACCTCGTGAAATGAAGGAATTTCTCGACGAGAATGTAATCGGACAGGAAGAAGCCAAAAAGGTTCTTTCGGTTGCCGTATACAACCACTACAAGAGGATCCTGTCGCAGAAGGATTCGGGAGTGGAGCTTCAGAAATCGAATGTGATAATGATCGGACCTACCGGATCGGGTAAGACGCTCCTTGCGCAGACACTTGCCAAGATAATCAATGTTCCGTTTGCGATCGCCGATGCAACGGCCCTGACGGAAGCCGGATACGTTGGTGAGGATGTAGAGAACATCCTGCTCAAAGTCATTCAGGCGGCGGATTACAATGT
>JAFZQP010000110.1 GCA_017620345.1 Lachnospiraceae bacterium | reverse complement strand
GCCCATACGAGACTTTTGTTTCGCTTCTTGTAACGGATGATGAAGGTATCAGACAGATCAACAGGGATCAACGTGATATTGACAGTGCGACTGATGTACTGTCTTTTCCAATGCTTGAATACGCCAAGCCGTCTGATTTTTCCCATGCTGAAGATGATATGAACAATTTCGATCCTGAAACGGGGGAACTGATGCTCGGAGATATAGTATTATCAGCGGATCATATAAAGGCTCAGGCATTGGCCTATGGCCATTCGATCGAGAGGGAATTTGTGTTCCTTATCGTACACAGCATGCTGCATCTGTGCGGCTATGATCATATGACGGATGATGACAGGAAGTTAATGGAAGAGCGGCAGAAGATGATAATGGATAGGCTGTCCAAGGATGATCCGAAGCTGCTGCGAGGCTGATAATGGGTGATAACAAACCTCAGAATTCCAATTTTATAGTTCAGGGCGGGATACTTGCATTTGCCGGTATCATCAGCAGGATAATAGGATTCATTTACAGGATCCCGTTGCAGAATACGATAGGCGACGCCGGAATGGGATACTATTCGGCGGCGTTTCAGATTTATTCGATCATGCTGATAATATCGTCATACAGCCTGCCTGTTGCGGTCTCGAAGCTTGTCGCCGCAAGAGCCGCCAAAGGTCAGTACAGGAATGCGAGGAGATTTTTTCACGGGGCGCTCCTTTTTGCAACTCTTACAGGCGGTGCAACATGTCTTATCGTTTTATTCGGTGCCGACAGACTTGCGGGAAATATAATGAGCATGCCCAAGTCGGCGATAGCTCTTCGTATGCTGGCTCCGACGCTTCTGATCGTTGCGATCATGGGCGTCATCAGAGGATATTTCCAGGGACTCGGTACAATGGTCCCGACCGCATTTTCACAGCTGATCGAGCAGATCGTAAATGCCGTCATATCCGTAGTCGCCGGTATATATCTGTTTGAATACGGAACAAAAGTTGCGGCGCTTCTTCATGATGAGGATTATTCAAGCGCGTGGGGCGCTGCCGGAGGAACGATCGGTACGGGAGCCGGTGCAACCGCGGGACTGCTTGTACTGCTCATAATGTTCCTTGTCCACAAACGCAGGATGAGAAAAAATATCGTACGCGATAAAGCACAGACGCTCGATTCATTCGGCAAGGTATTTTCATCCATCGTGATAACAGTCCTGCCGGTCATATTATCAACAACTATTTACAATATCAGCGACACTCTTGACCAGGGCGTGTTCAATTATGTCATGGACGTAAAGGGTTTTTCTGCTATAAAGGCCGAATACTGGGGAATATACGCAGGTAAATACAGGGTGCTTACAAATGTTCCCATCGCGCTTGCTAATGCCATGTGCTCATCGATGATGCCGAGTCTTGCCGCATGTATGGAAAACGGTGAGAGAAGAATGGCAAGACACAAGGTAGGGATCGGAATCAGATTCGTTATGATCATATCGATCCCATGTGCCGTGGCTCTTGCGATACTTGGACGTCCCCTGATCGATCTGATGTTTAAGGGTGAAGTTGATATACCGGCTACGCTCCTTAAGATGGGATCCGCATCGGTCGTATTCTATTCACTTTCAACACTTTCAAACGGGATACTTCAGGGAATAGATAAGATGAGAGTACCGGTAAGGAACGCAGCTATAGCGCTCGTGCTTCATATGGGCATACTTTATCTGACGATAAGTGTATTTGACTGGAAACTGTACGGCGTTGTCATTGCCTGTATGGCGTTCGGTCTTATCATGTGTATACTAAACTGGCTCAGTATCGCAAAGTATCTTCGCTACCATCAGGAGATCAGGAGAACATTTATAATTCCGATAATATCATCGCTCATCATGGGCGGTGTTGTATGGCTACTGTATTTTATACTGTCAAAATCATCCACCGAGCTTGTCAGCGTGATCATATCATCATGTGTCGGAATGCTCGTATACTTTGTAGTATTGATGCTGCTTCGCGGAGTCCGTGAAAGCGAGATAAGAAGCATGCCCGGAGGCGGAGTGATAGCGGGTATTGCCAAGGCACTAAGACTTCTGTAGAGGTATTTGTAAAGTTAAAGGGAATCATAATGAAGACAGCAATCGTTGGAGGCGGCGCATCCGGAATGATCGCCGCCATTACTGCCGCAAGGCTCGGAGCTGATGTGACTGTATTTGAGCACATGAACAGGATCGGAAAAAAGATCCTCCTGACCGGCAGCGGTAAATGCAATATATCTAATACGGACATGGATATCAGTCATTTTCACAGCGGCTGTATCGAAAGGGTCAGAAATGTACTAAGTGAATGCCCTCCTGAAAAGACCGGAGAATTCTGGGAGAGCATCGGGCTTCGCTTAAGAGACCGTAACGGATATCTGTATCCGTACAGCGAACAGGCATCTGCGGTTCTTGATGTACTGCGGTTTACTATAAGGGATATGGATATTGAAGTCCATACTGATACCGATATCAAAATGATAGAGTATAACGGGACTTTTGTTATATCGACGAAGTCAGGCCGATTTACTTTTGACAGGGTCATCATGTGCTGCGGATCGTGTGTAAACCGCAATACCGGCTCGGACGGAAGCGGGTACGAGCTTGCCGCGCGGCTTGGACATACGGTCATCAAGCCTCTTCCGGCGCTTACATTCCTTACATGCGAAGAGGACTTCTTCCCTTCGATAGCCGGTATCAGGACAAATGCGAACATAAGCATATATTCGTCTACGGGTGCAAACTCTCCGGTACTGCTTGGAGAAGAATACGGACAGCTTCAGCTGACAAAGAGCGGCATATCCGGTATTCCCGTTTTTAATCTGAGCCATCTGGCCATACGTGCCATGGATAACGGTGAAAAAGTGTGCGCAGCGATAGATCTGATCCCCGAGATCGATATGGATGAGATATTCTTATTCCTGAAAAAAAGAGCCGAAGATCTCGCAGATCGAACGATAGAAGAGTTCTTCATAGGCCTTCTTGCCAAGCCGCTTGGCATATGCATTTGCAAACGTTGTATGCTTGCCATGAATCAAAAGGTCTCATCACTTGATGAAAGATCCATTGATGCGCATTGCAGAGCGGTCAAGAGGTTTGAGACAAACGTCAACGGAAGCGGCGGATTTGAAGATGCACAGGTTGCTTCGGGAGGCGTTGATCTTGCTCAGCTTAATGATAAGCTTGAAAGCAGGATAGTACCGGGACTGTATTTTGCCGGCGAGATGATCGACGTTAACGGTGACTGCGGAGGCTATAATCTGCAATGGGCTGCCAGCAGCGCGATAGTCGCGGGGAGTGCATGTAATGCTTAGGATAAGGGATATCAAGCTTCCGGTTACCGATAGAACGGACAGGATAATGGATAAGATAGCCGATATTTTATGCCTGGATAAGATATATCCGGGCAATTCTTATCCGGATTATTCATATAAGATCTTAAGAAGATCAACGGATGCAAGAAAGAAGCCCGATATTTTCTTTGTATATACCGTACTTGTCATAATAGGTGACAGGGACGAAAAAAAGATAGTCGATTTCTTTGAAAAGAACGGCAAAACACCTGCAATCAGGAAAAAACGGGATAAGATATTAACGGATGATATCGCCCGTTTTGTGATCCCGGAATGCGGGGATCAAAAACTTAAAAACAGGCCGGTTGTTGTGGGTGCGGGCCCGGCAGGACTGTTTAGTGCACTCCTTCTTGCAAGGCGGGGCTTTTGTCCGCTGCTTGTAGAAAGAGGCGAGCCTGTCGATGAACGGACAAAACGTGTGGAAGAGTTCTGGAAGAACGGCAGATTGTCCCCACGTTCTAATGTACAGTTTGGGGAAGGCGGAGCCGGAACTTTCTCGGACGGAAAACTCAATACTCTGACAAAAGATGTCAGCGGAAGAAATACATTTGTCATAAGCACATTTGCCGAGCACGGGGCACCGCAGGATATACTGACTGATGCCAAGCCTCATATCGGAACAGACAAGCTTAAAGATGTTGTCAGGAATATTCGTAAAGAGATCATTGATCTCGGCGGAGAAGTCATGTTCAATACTTGTCTGTCCGGGATCGTTTCCGAAGACGGGCATTTGAGTAAAATTGTGCTTTCCGATCTTGAAAGCGGCAATGTATCAACAGTCGATACGGATATTTGCATACTTGCGATAGGACACAGTGCAAGAGATACGTTTGAGATGCTATATGACTCCGGTATTCCTATGAGTGCCAAGAGTTTTGCCATGGGATTTCGTGTTATCCATCCGCAGAGCATTGTGAATGAATGGAGCTATGGCGTTGAAGATCCGGAACGCCTCGGTCTTGCCCCTGCGGATTATAAAGTTGCAAATACATCATCGAACGATATACGAGTTTACAGTTTCTGTATGTGTCCCGGTGGGTATGTGGTAAATGCATCAAGCGAAGAGGGAAGGTCTTGCGTTAACGGGATGAGCGAATATAAAAGAGACGGTCGTTTCGCTAATTCCGCAATAATCGCAGCAGTGGATCCGGATGATTTTATCCAGTCACAGGTACCGAAAGATCATCCTCTTGCCGGTATGTATTTCCAGCGAAATATCGAGGAAGAGGCGTACAGGCGGGGTGAAGGAGCGCTACCGGTGCAGTATTTTGGAGATTTTGTGAAAAATGAGGCGTCCGGGCAGGTCCGGGATCTTACTGACTGTGTGAAGGGAGATGCGAAGCCTTCAAATCTTCGGGGTATATACTCTGACAGGATCGATAAAGCAATAATTGAATCAATAAAGAAATTTGGGTATACTAGGAAAGACTTTGACGCATATGATGCGGTCATGGCCGGTGTGGAAACAAGAACCTCATCACCGGTCCGTATAGAACGTGGTGATGATCTCGAATCCACGGTAAAAGGTCTGTATCCGTGCGGAGAGGGAGCGGGTTATGCAGGCGGGATAGTGTCCGCTGCCGCAGACGGTATAAAATGTGCAGTGGCTGTGATAGAAAAGTACCGCTATGATAAGGTGGAAACGGAGGAATAAAGTGGCTGAGAAGATGACTGAGCATGAAGCGGCCATACGTGAAAAGATAAAAGACAGAAAGCGTATTGTCGTTAAGATAGGAAGTTCGAGCCTTCATCATATGAAGACGGGTGAGCTTAATCTTACAAAGATGGAACGTCTTGTAAGAGAACTTTGCGAGCTGAAGAACCAGGGCAGGGATGTCATACTTGTATCCTCCGGTGCGATAGCGGTCGGAAAGAAAACAGTGAGCGTAACTCCGGGTGACGGTGACATTCCGCTCAAGCAGGCGTGCGCTGCGATCGGTCAGGCCAGACTCATGATGATATATGAGAGACTGTTTGCGGAGTATAACCATGTGACCGCGCAGATACTCATGACTATGCATACTATGGTGGAGCCTTCAAGCAGAAGGAATGCACAGAACACATTCAATAAACTGCTGGAACTCGGGGTTATACCCGTCGTTAATGAAAATGATACTGTTGCAACGCACGAGGTTGAAGATACATTCGGCGACAATGATTTTCTCGCATCGCTCGTTGCGGCACTGACAGGAGCAGACCTTCTGATCCTGTTGTCGGATATCGACGGGATGTATACAGATGATCCGCATTCGAACAAGGATGCAAAACTCATACGAATAATAGAAAAACTTGATGATAAATACAGTGAAATGGCCAAAGAAAGCACCGGGACGAGCATAGGGACCGGAGGCATGAACGCAAAGCTTCATGCGGCAAAGGTTGCAACAGCAAGCGGTGCCGATATGGTCATCGCAAACGGTAAGGATGTATCCGTTATACATAAGATCATGGAAGGCAGGAACTACGGAACTCTGTTTATGGCAAACGCCGATGATGATTTTCGTATTGCGGATTTCATAGACAGGAGAATGAAAGGGAACATCTGATGACAGATGATAAGAACGTAGGAAACATCAGAACGAGGAAGGCGCTTATCAGAAAAGAGATGCTGGCTGCGCGAAAGGCACTCTCAGCAGATGATAGAAAGAAACTCTCAGAGAGAATATGCGACAGTTTTCTTGAAAGCGATGATTATAAGAATGCTTCTACGATACTGATATACAAGGCTTACAACTGTGAAGTAGAGACAGACAGGATATTTGAAAAAGCGGTCTCGGACGGCAAAACAGTGGCTTATCCTCTGTCAAGGATCGTGGATGGCGAGCCTGATCTTGAATTTTATATTGTGAATGATCAGTCCAAGCTGACCGAAGGATTCATGAATATACCCGAACCGGATCTGTCGGCCGGGCTTACAAAGTTTACGGATACAGCGGACATATGCATAACTCCCGCTGTAGGGTTTGACAGGAAATGCCACAGGATCGGATACGGGAAGGCATTTTATGACAGATTCATAAGACTCAATACACCGAAACGGACAATAGGTCTTGCTTACGGAGTGCAGATCGCAGATGATTTTGAGCCCGAGGGCAGTGACAGATCCGTAGATATGGTGATCACCGAAAAGGAAATATACCGCAGATGAACGATCCCGAAGTTTCACTTTTGGAAAAACAGAGCATAGAGACTGCCCGTGATCTTGTGGCCGAAAGAGCCGCAGCCGCGGGAAGGGATCTTACATATCATGTTACAACATTCGGTTGTCAGATGAATGCCAGGGATTCCGAGAAACTGTCCGGCATATTGGAATCATGCGGTTTCGTATATGAAGAAGATGAACTGTCGGCGGATGTTGTTATCTTCAATACATGTACGGTACGTGATAACGCCAATCAGAAACTGTACGGACACCTCGGAAGCCTGCGACCGGTAAAAAAGGCGCGCCCCGACATGATCATAGGCCTGTGCGGATGCCTTGCGCAGGAGCCTACGGCACGACAGAAGATCATGGACAGTTATTCGTTTGTGGATCTTGTGTTCGGGACACATAATGTATTTGATCTGCCGCGCCTGATCGTAAAAGTACTGACCAGAGAGGCTGTATCCGGTAAGGGTCACATGATATCCGAGATATGGGATGATACCGATCTTATCGTTGAAGATATTCCGGTAAAACGGAATTATTCGTTCAAGTCCGGCGTGAACATTATGTTCGGATGCAACAACTTCTGCAGCTACTGTATCGTACCGTATGTAAGAGGCAGGGAGAGAAGCAGGACATCGGAAGACATAATCGGTGAGATAAAGAGACTTTCTGATGACGGAGTCAGGGAAGTTATGCTCCTCGGGCAGAACGTCAATTCATACGGAAGAGGACTTGAAGAAGATATAACATTTGCAGGACTTCTACGGATGGTTGAAGCGATCGACGGGATAGACCGTATCAGGTTCATGACAAGCCATCCCAAGGATCTGTCTGATGAACTGATTGATACCATGGCGTCGTCAAATAAGATCTGTCGGCATATACATCTGCCGCTTCAATCCGGATCTTCAAGGATCCTTGCTTCAATGAACAGGCGTTATACGAAAGAGCAGTACATCGATCTTGCTCTTCGTATCAGGGACAGGATCCCTGAGATCGCCATTACGACTGATATCATCATAGGATATCCGACTGAGACAGAGGCTGACATAGACGATACAATAGACGTTATTGATAAGGTCAGATTTGACGGCGCATTTACGTTCATATATTCAAAACGTGCCGGAACGCCTGCAGCAACGATGGATGGGCAGGTTCCGCCGGAGAAGGTCAAGGTATTCTTTGACAGGGTACTGGCTCGGGTTCAGGAAGTATCGGTGGAACAGGCGATGAAGAACGAAGGAAAGGTCATGGATGTTCTGGTTGAGGACATAAACAGGCAGGATCAGGCTCTTGTTACCGGAAGGCTGTCGAACAACCTCAATGTGCATTTCCCGGGTGGGAAAGAGCTTATCGGTAAGATTGTGCCGGTGAGGCTTGAAAAGTGTAAGGGATTTTACTATATTGGAGAAGCTATAACAGAAAGTTAGGAGTGAAAAAAATGGGAAAATACTACGATCACGAAGAAATTGAGAAGAAATGGCAGAAAAGATGGGCGGATGCAGGTGTATTCAAGGCGCAGGACAATGGCGACAAGCCGAAGTTCTACGGACTGGTGGAATTTCCGTATCCTTCCGGCGCAGGAATGCATGTCGGACATATCAAGGCTTATTCAAGCATAGAGGTCATCTCGAGAAAGCGCCGCATGCAGGGATACAATGTTCTGTTCCCGATAGGGTTTGACTCTTTCGGGCTTCCTGCCGAGAACTACGCCATCAAGACAGGAACGCATCCTGCCGTTATAACGCAGCAGAATATCGAACATTTTTCTGATCAGCTCCGTGCAGTGGGATTTTCATTTGACTGGGACAGGGATCTTGCGACGAGCAATCCCGATTACTACAAGTGGACACAGTGGATATTCCTTAAGCTCTTTGAAAAGGGCCTTGTATTCCGTGCCAATACGCTCGTAAACTACTGCCCGCACTGTAAGGTCGTTCTCTCGAACGAGGACAGCCAGGGCGGCAAGTGTGACATATGCCACAGCGACGTTGTACAGAAGGAAAAATCAGTATGGTACCTTCGCATAACCGATTATGCGGATAAGCTTCTTGAAGGACTCGATACGGTTGATTTTCCCGAGAATGTCAAGCAGCAGGAAGTAAACTGGATCGGCAGGAGTGAAGGCGCCTTTGTTGATTTTACCCTCAAGGATATAGATGAGAAACTTGAGATATATACGACAAGACCGGACACCCTCTATGGCGTAACGTTCATGGTCATAGCTCCGGAGCATCCTCTCATAGATAAGTATAAGGACAGGCTTGGTAATTTCGATGAGATCAGTGCTTATCGTGATGAGTGCGCGAAGAAAACAGAGTTTGAGCGTACGCAGCTTGTTAAGGATAAAACCGGAGTTAAGCTTTCAGGGATAAGTGCTATCAACCCGATCACCGGTAAGGAGATCCCGATATTCATCGCGGACTATGTAATGATGGGTTACGGTACCGGCGCTATCATGGCAGTGCCTGCTCATGACCAGCGTGACTGGGAGTTTGCTAAGAAGTTCGGCGTGGAGATCATCCCGGTCATAGAAGGCGGCGATATTTCCGTTGAAGCCTATACGGGCGACGGAAACATGATCAATTCGGATATATTAAACGGACTTACGAACAAGAAGGATTCCATCGCGAAGATGCTCGGATACCTTGAGGAGAAGGGCATCGGTAAGAAGGGTGTTCAGTACAAGATGAAGGACTGGGCGTTCAACCGTCAGAGATACTGGGGTGAGCCGATACCGCTTATTCATTGCCCTCATTGCGGAGTTGGTGCGGTTCCTTATGAAGAGCTTCCGCTCACACTTCCCGATGTCGAGAACTTTGAACCCGGTGAAGACGGTAATTCGCCGCTTGCCAAGATAGATTCGTTCGTTAACTGCAAGTGTCCTAAGTGCGGGGCAGATGCAAAGCGAGAGACCGATACGATGCCTCAGTGGGCAGGCTCATCATGGTACTTCCTTCGTTTCTGCGATCCGAAGAACGACAAGGCACTTGCGGATCAGGATAAGCTTAAATACTGGATGCCTGTTGACTGGTATAACGGAGGTATGGAGCATGTAACCCGCCACCTTATATACTCAAGATTCTGGCACAGATTCCTGTATGATATAGGTGTAGTGAACACACCCGAGCCTTATGCAAAGCGCTCATACCAGGGACTGATCCTGGGACCTGACGGTGAAAAGATGAGTAAGAGTAAGGGTAATGTTGTTGATCCGATGGATATCGTCAGTGAATACGGTGCTGATACGCTCCGCCTTTATGTGCTGTTCATGGGAGATTACGGTGCTGCCACTCCTTGGAGTGAGAACGGCGTCAAAGGCTGTAAGAGATTTATTGACAGGTTCTACCAGCTTCCTTCTATGGTTGACATAAAATCGGGAGATACAAGTCTTGAATCAAGTCTTCATAAGATGATCAAGAAAGTGACCGAGGATATAGAACAGATGAAGTTCAACACCGCTGTTGCTGCGATGATGACTTTCATGAACGAAGTATATGCGAACGGATCCATCACAAAAGATGAACTTATGGTGTTCATAAGGCTCCTGTCGCCGTTCAGCCCGCATATATGCGAGGAACTGTGGGAGCAGCTTGGTGGCGAAGGACTCGTTGCCGTAGCACCGTGGCCCGAGTACGATGAGGCCAAGACTGTTGATGCCACGATAGAGATCGCAGTGCAGATAAACGGAAAGCTTCGTACGACGATCATGATCGACAAGGATGAAGCCAAAGAATCAGCCATTGCCAAGGGCAAAGAGGCAGTTGCAGATAAACTTACGGGCAATATCGTGAAGGAAATATATGTTCCCGGCAAGATCGTGAACATAGTAATGAAATAGTAATATCTTAATACTTTTGGAGAGGTATGGATTATGAGGATCAACAAAAGCTCTGTAATGGGTATTGTATTTGCATGGACAGTTATTGCGTCACAGCTTCTTGCTGCAGTTACCGGCCCCGTAAATGTTTTTGCCGCTGATCAGGAGATCATCGAGGAGACATCTTTTAGTGAGGATGTTCTTGCT
>JAFZQP010000109.1 GCA_017620345.1 Lachnospiraceae bacterium | reverse complement strand
TGTATCACCTCTTCCATTTACAGTGATGATCACAGCCTCATTATTCTCACGGCATTGTTTTGATACTTCGTTATAATGGTTTCTAAGATCCGCTGACGGACGAATTGTTTCTTGTAATGCATACATCGAAATCACCTCCGTTTCTATATATAGACATATTATATCGCGATAAATCTACGGATTCAACGAGTATTCAAGCGAAGTAGAATGATAAAATGTGGTATAATCAGTCAATATGAATTTAAATACGGGAGGATCAGTAATTGAAAAAGGGTCTTGTATATACGAATGAAAACTGCATAGGATGCAACAAATGCATTCGGGCCTGCAGCTGTATCGGAGCATGTGTTTCCACGCAGCCTGACGAACGCGGTATTTCCCAGATCGAGGTCGATGGCAGTCTGTGCGTCGCCTGCGGCGCCTGCTTTGATGTTTGCGAACACAAAGCACGTGCCTTCAGGGATGATACGGAAGAGTTTTTTAAAGATCTGGAGAATGGTGAGGCTGTTTCTCTTCTCATAGCACCTGCTTTTCAGGCGAATTATCCGAATGAATATGCCGCAGTGCTTGGCGGCCTTAAGGCCCTTGGCGTACGCCGCATGATCAATGTATCTTTCGGAGCGGATATAACAACATGGGGATATATCAATTACATCAGGGAACATGATTTTTCCGGAGGGATCTCACAGCCGTGTCCTGCGGTGGTTGGATACATTGAACGATACATCCCGGAACTGATCCCTAAGCTTTTCCCTGTGCAGAGCCCTTTGATGTGTGCAGCCATATATGCCAGAAAGGTACTCGGGATCACCGACAGACTTGCTTTCATAAGTCCCTGTATCGCCAAAAAGCTTGAGATTGATGACCCGAACAATCATGGTTATGTCAGTTATAATGTTACCTTTGATCATCTTATGGAATATGTCAGGGAGCACGGAATAGAGGGCAAGCCTTGCACGGATGAGATCGAATACGGTCTCGGGTCCATATATCCGATGCCCGGTGGCCTCAAAGAAAACGTTCTGTGGCTTCTTGGCAGTGATGCATTTGTGCGACAGGTCGAAGGGGAAAAACGTCTTTATCACTATCTTGAAAGAAACAAAGAGCGTCTTGCGAACGGCAAGACCCCGTATCTTTTCGTTGATGCGCTTAACTGCGAGAACGGATGTCTGTGCGGAACGGGAACGGAACTTCCGCTGTCTGTAACGGATAACGCTTTATACAATCTTCATAATATCCAGGAATCTGTAAAGAAAGATACGAAAGACAGTCCATGGTCCAGGGAATCTTCTCCCGAGGAGCGGCTTGAGAGCCTTAACAGACAGTTTGCGGATCTTGATCCGAAGGATTATGAGCGTCATTATACGGATCGCTCCGGACAGTATATCCGCCGCATTCCGAACGCAGAGGAACTTGATCGGGTATTCGTGGAAATGAACAAGCTGGATGAGGAATCACGCCACATCAACTGTTCATGCTGCGGATACGATACATGCGAGGAGATGGCGGTTGCGATCTACAATGATTTTAACCACAAGGACAATTGTATCCACTATCTTAAGGATATGCTCGCTCTAAAAGCTTCTGAGACGGATGTGATGACGGGGCTTCCGAATACGGCCGGCTTTGGAACTTTTGTGAACAGTCTCAGGGAAGAAGGCACTCTGACAGACTATAATGCTTTTTATCTGAATATCAAAAATTTCGGCCTGATGAACAAACGATACGGGAAACATATCGGAGATCACATACTTATGCAGTACGCAGGCATTCTTTCATCATTCATATCCGAAGATGAATGCGTTGGCAGACTGACAGGTGACAGTTTCGTTATGCTTGTTCATAAGGAGAAGACTGACAAATTGCTCAAACTTCTTCAGGGAACAGATATAAGTGCAGAGATCGACGGTGAAGGAACGATGATCAATCTTCAGGCGATAACGGGATGTCTGGATATTGATGACGGTACATTGGACAGCGAGACTATCCTTGGAAGATGCTCCACAGCACTGAATGTTGCCAGACATAAGGAACGTGTACCATACCTGTTCTCTACTCCGGAACTGCACGAAACCGTCATGAGGCAGAAACAGCTCCTGGATGCTTTCCCCGATGCTTTGGCAAACGGCGAGTTCCACGCATTCTATCAGCCCAAGGTCAACACCGAGACCAACACTTTGATCGGCGCGGAAGCCTTGGTAAGATGGATCAAAAACGACACGGTAATCCGACCGGACGAATTCATCCCTGTTCTTGAGACTGATGACAGTATCTGCAAGCTGGATTTCTATATATTTGAAAGCGTATGCCGTGATATCCGTCGCTGGATCGATGAGGGAACTGTGCCCGTGCGCATATCCACCAATTTCTCGAGAAAAAATCTCGCACTTCCTGATTTTGCGGAGCGTATACGCAAGATCATCGAGCACTACGACATACCAAGGGAATATATAGAGGTTGAACTTACCGAAACAATGAGCGAGGAAGAGAACGACAGGCTGAGTCAGTTTATCAGATCGATGCACGACGCCAATATCGTCATGGCGATCGATGATTTCGGTACAGGTTATTCATCTATCAATCTTCTGCGGGATTTCCCTGCGGATGTACTGAAACTCGATAAATCATTCATCAACAAACACACCAATACAAAGCGCGACAACGTAGTTGTGGCAAATATCGCGAGAATGGCAAAAGAGCTGGATATGAGTGTCATCACCGAGGGAGTGGAAAACTGGGATCAGGTTGATTTCCTAAAGGGTGTTGACATCAATCTTGTCCAGGGATATCTGTTTGATAAACCGATGTCGAGGGAAGATTTTGAGAGGCGTTTGGCTAACAGGCAGTATAATGGGGACGATATCAACAACTAACAACTTGAAAAAAACCGATGCCCCGGAAGTTAAATCCTGGGCATCGGGAAAAGATTTTATTTCATTTCCTGTAACTCTCTATCCTCTTTCCTACATTTTCTTCAAGATTCCTGTAGAAGAACTGATAATCATATATATGATAAGCGCCTTCCGGCAGGTTCGGAACGACGGCAGGATAATCCGCAGGATCAAGTTCCGGTACCTTCACCACTCCGCGGCCTTCGTCAATATAGCAACCGCAAAGTCCCTGTTCTTCAAGTTTGATGTTCCCGTCATAATCAGTGAAGCATGCGCCGAGATTGAGTGACTTGTCTGCCGGTGTTTCATCCGTCTTCCAGTTGAGCGGATTGATCGTAT
>JAFZQP010000108.1 GCA_017620345.1 Lachnospiraceae bacterium | reverse complement strand
TTATCTTCCTTCTCATTGGCTCCTCTTCTTCTTGTTCCGGCAAGAGGAAAAGTATGAACGTATCCGTCCTTGATCTTCACAAGCGTCTCAGGCGATGCGCCCGCAACTTCAACGTCATCACCCGAAAAATAGAACATGTAAGGCGACGGGTTGATCGTGCGCAGCATTCTGTACATATCAAACAGACTTCCCGTAAAATCAGCCTCAAGACGGTTACTTAACACGACCTGGAAAATATCTCCTTCATGGATATGTTCCTTGCCCCGGCTGACCATTTTGCAGAACTCATCTTTATCAAACAGCGCTCTGTAGGCAGATGTCAGTCTTCCTTTTTCAATGTCGGCTTCCTTACCGTTTGTGAGTATCTGCGCTATCTCATCTATATCCTTTACGGCCCTTTCGTAATCGGCCCTTATCATTGCTTCATCGGGAACATAATCGTCCTGCCCGGAAAGCAGCACCGCCTCCCTGTCAGCGATCTTGACATTAGCTATGATCACTATCTTCTGTTTGACATTATCAAATGCAATGACTTTGTCAAAGAGCATCAGATCCATATCCTTGAAATGCTCTTCATCTTCTGCAGAAAGGTTAAGCGAAGGCTCGCTGTATTTGATGTAATCATACGCAAAATATCCGACAAGTCCCCCGGTAAACGAGGGAAAATCTTCAAGCATCGGGCTTTTGTACTTCTTAACTATATCCTTAATGTATTCACCCGGGTGCCTGATAGTAAGATCATCCACAACCGCACCGTCATCCCTTGTAACGGTCAGGTGTCCGTTAAGACATGTAAAACAAAGTCTCGGATTAAATCCCAGAAATGTGTATCTGCCCCAGTTCTCCTGATTTTCCACGCTCTCGAGCATGAACACGTGGTCACTGACTGCCCGCAGTTTCCTAAGTGCCTGGATCGGAGTGCAGATATCGGAAAAGATCTCTCTTTTTACCGGCATGAAATTGTACTGTCCGGCAAACATAACTGCTTCATCTATCGAAGGTGTATACCTGTCCATCGACGCATCCTCCCGCGATTTTTCAGGAACGAATTATATCATTCAGACGTCCCAAAAGCAATTATTGTTTCGTCGTCACTGATTTGTTATACTAACTTACGCTATGATAAAAGCTGATATTCACACACATACAACATACTCGACCGACTGCGAAGCTCCGATGGAGACAATGATCCGCGAAGCGATTTCACGCGGTCTTGACACGCTGTGCTTTACGGAGCATATGGATAAGGACTATCCGGTGTACCCGGACAGAGACCCTTCTCTTCCCGTGGAGTTCCTTCTCGATACGGATGCATACAGGCAGTGCTTCCTTGAAATGAAGGAAAAATACAGCGATAAGATCCGCCTGTTATGGGGCGTGGAGATCGGTCTGCAGCCTAACCTCGCAGAATGGAATCGCAGTTATGTAAACCAACACCCGTTTGATTTTGTCATAGGCAGTGAGCATAATCCCGAAAATCGCGACCCGTACTATCCCGCTTTCTTCGAAGGCCGCTCCGAACAGGAATCATACAGTCTGTATTTTCGCGAAACTCTTACCAATCTGAAACTGTTCACTGATTTTGATTCGCTCGGGCATATGGATTACATTGTCAGATACGGTCCGAACAAGAATGCGGATTACTCATATAAAAAATACGCGGAATATATTGAGCCGATCCTGGAATTCATAGTTAAAAAAGGCATCGCCCTTGAGATCAATTCCAAAGGCTATAGCGCCGGACTCGGACAGCCCAATCCATGTAAGGACATCATCGTCAGATATAAGGAATTAGGTGGGGATATCATTACAATAGGAAGTGATGCACATACACCGCAGTCAATGTGCTTCGAATTCGAACGTGTTGAGGCTCTTCTTCTCGAGTGCGGCTTCAGACAGTACGCTGTTTTCTCAGAAAGGCATCCCGAGTTCTATCCTCTCGGATGAGCCTTTGCGTATACTTCTCTTATCTTGTTGTGGTTCATGGTAGCATATATCTGCGTCGTGGATATGTCCGAATGCCCGAGCATCTCCTGCACGGCGCGAAGGTCCGCACCGTTTTCAACGAGATGTGCCGCAAACGAATGACGCAGCGTATGCGGAGTTATATCTGCAGTTATCTTTGCTTTCTTTGCATAGTATTTAATGAGCTTCCAGAATCCCTGGCGGCTCATTTTCTGTCCCGATATGTTTGCAAACAGGACCTTTGACGTGGGATCTTCAACTATCGCAGCTCTCCCGCCGTTCATATATCTTTCAAGCGCATGCTTTGCTTCCCTTCCGAACGGGATCACGCGCTCTTTGCTCGCGTCCTTACAGGTGATATAGCACATCTGCATGTTGACATCCGAGATCTCGAGATTCATAAGCTCTGAAACCCTGATACCCGTTGCATACAGTAGTTCCAACATCGCCTTGTCCCTGATCTCCTTGGGGCTGTCACCCTTCGGCTGTTCAAGGAGTCTCGTGACTTCGTCCATCGTCAGTATCTCAGGCAGTTTCTTTTCGATCTTGGGAGCTTTCAGAACTCCGGTCGGATCTTTCTGGATCAGTCCCTCATTTGCGCAATAATGAAAGAACGCCTTTGCCGATGCGACGGACCTTGATACGGTCGCTGCGGCAAATCCGCTCTCGTTAAGATACTCCACATATTTAGCAAGTGCCTCTTCATTCACATCCTTTACATCAAAAATACCGATGCCCTTGAAGTATTCCTGCATCTTGCTAAGATCTCTTTTATATGAAAGTTCCGTGTTCAGGGATTTTTTCTTGACGTTATGTAAATAAGTTATGAATCCTTGAATAGCCTGTTCCATAAAAAAATCTGCCTCCGACGTCTAATTATAAGCAGATTCTTTTACAAAATCAACCACAAAATTCCTTGATTTTATCGCATTTGTCGGACTTTTTGGTACTTGACACAACATATCGGAGAAACCATTTTGAAGCGTAACTATATGTTGTGAAAAGTTGACAATAAAAAGTTTCAATAAAATATTTACATAATTTGTTTATAGGTCATAAGACCTGCGATCGTCTTCGCGTCCACGATCTTCCCGGCGAGCACCATATCGGCAAGTTCGTCGATCGTGTGGATCTCAACATCGATGAACTCGTCATCATCAAGGTGCTGCTGTGTCTTGGTCAGGTTTCTTGCAACATATATGTCAATCTTCTCATTGCAGAACGCTACCGTCGTATAGAGGGTCAGAAGGAACGTGACGTCCTCGAACGCAGCGCTGTAGCCGGTCTCCTCCTCAAGCTCGCGGTGGGCGCAGACTCTGGTAGGCTCATCCGCGCCGTCAAGGCCGCCGGCGGGGATCTCAAGCGTATATGAATCAATGGCGTTCCTGTACTGGCGCACCATTATTATCCTGCCGTCGTCCATAACGGGGATCACTGCCGCCGCGCCTTTATGCTTGATAAAATCAAAGTTCTCACGGCTTCCGTCGGGAAGTTCCATAAGATCCTGATATATGTCGACGATCGCTCCGTTATGTATGAGGGTGCGTCCGATTCGCTCAGGTCTGTCCTGCATTGTGTAAACCTCTTAAATTATTATCTTCGCATCCACCTCATGACATTTCCTCTTCGAGTAGTTTCTGAACGGTTGCAAGCTTGACACAAAGCGTGAATACGTCAAGAG
>JAFZQP010000107.1 GCA_017620345.1 Lachnospiraceae bacterium | reverse complement strand
ATACCTCCTTTGAGGATGATCTTTGTATCATCCACCAGAATAACCTTTGGTGATTCATCACTCTCTGCTGCAGCGTTCAAGAGCAAATTTATATCTACATCCAATATTTTTGCAAGTCTGGCAATCATCGTGTTATCCGGAATGCGGTTACCGCTTTCCCACCGGCTGATGGTGGAACGATCGACAAACAATTGTTCCGCCAACTGTATCTGTGATATTCCTCTTTCGGTCCTCAACATTTTCAATGTCTTTGAAAATCGTGTGGTCATATCGCGTCGCTCCTTACCATTCAAGAATACTCTGAAGGAATCACAAAAACAATGGTTAACGTAAAAGAGGATGTGACACTTTGGCACCCCCTGCTGAATAGCACGAAAAAACCGTCGAACCTGACAGGACATTTCGATCCGATCAGATCTGACGGTAATCCATCACAAATGGTGACGGTAGGATTCCGGACAGTGCAATGACATCTTCCTGATCTGTCCCACCTCTTGTCCCACTTTTTGTCCCACTTTTGGAGGTGGGACAACACAAATCCGGACAAAACGTGACGACAAATGTTGACCATCCGGCGGGTACGCAAAGTAGCATAATTACTGGATTTTCCGGCAATGAAATAGCATCTGACAATGTCAGATGCTATCCGTTAAATATGGATGCAGAAAAAGGGACTTGAACCCTCATGAGTTTTACCTCACACGGACCTGAACCGTGCGCGTCTGCCAATTCCGCCATTTCTGCATTTACAGATAGGGTAGGGACCCTGTCTGTACCGCGAGGCCTCTCCGGCGAAGCCGGATCCTAATGACCGAGCGTCCTTATTCTAATTCCACTCCATCCTTTTGTCAACTCTATTTGAACAGAGTCTGTACCATCACGCCGATCTCATCGGCAAAGCTGTGGAGTTCTCCGATAGTCTTGTCTATCTCTTCCATCTCTTTGTTCTCGGTAGAGACGTTTTCACTTATCTGTGATATCTTGCCAAGCATTTCCTTGATGGCGTTGTTCATTCCACCGAGGATACCGGCGATATCATCTGTCGTCTCCTTGGTCGAATTAGCCAGTCCCTGTACCTCTGTAGCAACAACAGCAAATCCGCGGCCGGCTTCTCCGGCACGTGCTGCCTCAATAGAAGCATTGAGTGACAGCAGGTTGGTCTGATCCGCAATACTCTTGATACTGGTGATGATCTTCATCGAATCATCTACTGCGGCACCGATCTTTGTTGCAGAATCCGTGATATCATCCTGCTGTTTCGAAACCTCATGCATCTGAGTCGTTGCAAGACGCACTGTCTCTGAGATATTCTTGATACCATCACGCAGCGCTTCGATCTTGGGTGCCATTTCCTGCTGGAATCCGATCTGATTTTTCTTCTCGTCGGTTATGTCAAGTATCGTTCCGGCAGCCATGAGCGGTGTTCTCTTATCTCTGGACCACACTACCATACTGGATGCTCTTACCCATCTGTATTCTCCACTCTTATGCAGCATACGGTATTCCATATCGAATACGGTCTTGCCCGAAGGATCAGAAAGCTGTCTGCCCATCGCCTCGGATGCGGCAGCCACATCATCGGGGTGCATCTTCGTGATCCACGACGACATCACATCGGGAAAATCATGGGATCCGGAATAACCAAGGATCTTTTTGAACTGATTTGAAAATACCATTGGAGAACTGGGATCGTCGATGGCATATTTTGTAAGATCCATACTCCATGAGCCTTCGAGCATCATCTGTTCAACAGCGCTCTGTCTTCTCTGACTGACCTCAAGTATCTCCGCAGTCCTTCGCTGCTCGTCTATGTCGGTAAACGTTCCGATGAACACTTTCGGCGATCCGTCAGGCTTCCTGAGGCATTCACCTGCGGCATGAAACCATCTGTATTCACCGTTTTTGCAAAGAAGTCTGTAATCTATGTCAAACTTTGTCCTGCCGCTCTTGTCCGCAGCAGCGGCGCCGTAAGCAGCAAAAACAGCTTTCGATTCATCGGGATGGATTATCTTCCCGAGAGCCTGTATATCATCCGGCAGCTCAGTCTTCGAATAACCGAGCATGCGACGGAATTCATCAGAGTATACCACTCTGTCATTTTGTCCCCTGTCGTTGTAATATGAAGTCCATATCCCAAGATGCGTACTGTTGTTGACCGATTCGAGCAGATCTTTTGTAAGCTTGAGCTCACTTTCTTTTTGAGCCAGTTCCTCTTTTAGTTCGGCTATGCGTTTGTCAGTCGAATCCGCGTCTTTCTTACCAAATCCCCCAAATGCCATACTGCACCTCCTATGATCATTTACTGTCTAATATAATAGCATTTTGATCACTTTTTTTCAATCAGGCTTACTATACCTCACTGTAACCCGCCAGAAACTGTCTTGTCCTCTCCTGTTTAGGATTTCCGAACACTTCCTCGGGATCTCCCTCTTCAACTATGTATCCGCCGTCCATAAATATTACACGGTTTGAAACAGCTCTTGCAAAGCTCATCTCATGAGTAACGATGACCATCGTCATCTTTTCATTTGCAAGCTGTTTGATGATCTTCAGCACTTCTCCGGTAAGTTCGGGATCAAGCGCGCTTGTCGGTTCATCAAAGAACAGGATATCCGGATTGAGTGCCAGAGCCCTTGCTATCGCTACCCTCTGCTTCTGTCCGCCCGAGAGCTGACACGGATACGCCTGCGCTTTATCGGATAGGCCCATTTTTTCCAGAAGCCGGATCGCCTCATCCTTCACTTCTTCGGGATCACGCTTTTGCACCTTTACCGGGGCATCCATAACATTCTTCAATACACTGTAATGAGGAAAAAGATTGAAGTTCTGAAACACGAGCCCGAAATAATTCTTGGCCCTGGCCAGATCTTTTCTCGCAAGATATACAGGTCTTTGTCCTTCGGGAGTATGTGCGACCGTTTCGCCTTTATATGATATGGAACCGCCGTCGATCTTCTCCAGGAATGTTGCACAACGAAGAAGCGTGGACTTGCCCGAGCCTGACCGTCCTATAACGGACACAACTTCACCACTGTCCACACTAAGCGATATGTCATGAAGAACTTCACAGTCCTCGAAGTTCTTCTCGATATTCTTCATCTCCAGGATCATATGTTCCTCCAACCGTGCACCGGTTTTAACTGTAATACGCCATAGACTTCTCTATACGGTCCATGATGTAAGCGACCACATAATTCGCTACAAAGTAAAATACACCCGCGACTACGAACGGAGTAAAGCTTGTCTCCGATGCAGATATCTGTTTTGCAAGTGAAAAAACTTCCTGATATGCGAGCGTAAACGCAAGCGATGTATCCTTAACAAGTGTTATGACCTCGTTTGTTACGCTTGGAAGTATCGTTTTAACGACCTGTGGCAGTATGATCATAAAAAACGTCTGCGATCTCGAGTATCCGAGTATCTCCGCAGCTTCATACTGACCTCTGTCCATAGACTCGATCCCGCCCCTGTATATCTCCGCAAAATAGCATGCATAGTTGACCACAAAGCCGATTATGATCGCAGGATAACGATATCCCTTGATAGACCATCCGAAGAGATAATAAGGTCCGAAGTACCACACAAGAAGCTGCAACATAAGAGGCGTTCCCCGAATGATCGAGATAAACGCCTTTACGATTGTCGACAGGATCTTATGTCTTGATTTTCTTCCGAACATGATCACCATGCCGAGCGGAAGGGATCCTGCAAGCGTCAGTACAAATATACCGATCGTCCGCAGCATTCCCGCGCCCATAGTGGTAAGCATAGTTGTTAAGCTCATATATGACTCCTACGATACCGGATCACTTTCCGAGGCAAAGGAAATCCTTGATCTCGGGATACTTCTCACCGATCTTGGCATATGTTCCGTCTGCAACAAGCTCATCAAGAGCCTGGTTAACAGTATCGCGAAGCTCGGTATCATCCTTACGGAAACCTATTGCATACTGTTCGCTTCCGAGCATCTCGTCAAGGAAACAGAACTCCTCGGAATTGCTCATAAGGAACTGTCCGCTTGTTACATCGATCGCGATCGCATCAATGGCACCTGCCTTGAGATCGTTAAAAGCGATCGTGTATGTCTCGTATACTTCAAGTGAAGCGAATGTCTTGCACAACTCAGCCTGGCCTTCATCATCGTTGAGCAGATCATATGCACTCGTTGCTGTCTGAACACCGACAGTCTTGCCTGCAAGGTCTGATAACTTTTTGATGCCCGAATCAGCCTTGACCATGATCATCTGAGTGTTGTCTGAATATGCCTTGGACCAGCAATAATCATCCTCACGTCCGTTGATCGTGAATCCAGACCATATACAGTCACAGCTTCCTGCGTTAAGCTCGGCATCCTTTGCGTCCCAGTTGAACGGAACAGCCTGATACTCCCAGCCGAGATGTTCACACATTGCCTGGCACAGTTCAACATCAAATCCACCCATCGATCCGTCTTCGTTGATGAATGAATACGGCGGATAATCAAGATCAAATCCGTGCTTGAATACTCTCCTACCCCCGCCCGCAGCAGAGCCGTTGCCGCATCCTGTGCAAGATAATACCATCGTTGTAGCCAGTAACAATGCAATAATTTTCTTCATGATAAACACTCCTCATATGGTTTTTGATACTTTAGTATGGTAACACACCAAATTGTCGTTGTAAATATTTTCGGGAAATGACCTTCTACTTGTGATACGGTTCATTGTTCTTGATACGATATGCTCTATATATCTGCTCCAGCAGTACGACCCTCATCAGCTGGTGCGGCAAAGTCATTTTGGAAAAAGACAGGCGCATGTCGCCCTTTTTCTTGATGTTTTCATCGATCCCGAGCGACCCTCCGATAACAAACTGAATATGACTTTTCCCGGAGTTCTCAAGCGATACGATCATCTGAGAAAACTCTTCCGACGAAAGCTGCTGCCCCTCTATGCACAGCGGGATCAGATACGCGCTGTCATCTATATACTTGAAAAGACGCGAAGCCTCCGCCGCCTTTACAAGGTCGTTCTCGTGATCATTCGCGTCTTCATCCGTTTTTTCATCCTTAACTTCAATGACCGATATTTTTGCATATCTTCCGAGACGCTTTAAATACTCATCCACAGCGTCCTTCAGATACTTCTCCTTTATCCTGCCGACTGCAATGATATCGATCTTCATGATCTACGGTCTTCTTTCATCGGTCATGTAAAATACCGTAAGCAGTCCCGGACCGCAGTGAGCGCCTATAACAACGCCAAGTCCCGATATGCTGACATCGGCGTTAGGGAACATCTCGATTATCTTTTCTCTTACGCTTTGAGCATCTTCAAGACAGTCAGCATGATTGATCAGAAATTCTATCTTTTCAGTCTTTGATTCATCCTTAAGATCATGTTTTATTGAGTCGACTATAGTACCAAGAGCCGCTTTTCTTCCCCTGACCTTGCACGCAGCCACTAAAGTTCCGTCATCAGGAACGTACAGTACGGGTTTGATGGACAGAAGCGTTCCTACAAGTGCCGATGCATTCGATACTCTACCGCCGCGCTTTAACCAGTTAAGATCATCAACCGTAAATCTGTGGGCGATCCTGAGCTTGTTCTCCTCTATCCATGCCAGAACGGAATCGAGTGTTCTTCCGGCCTCATAAAGTTTGACTACATTTTTTACAAGAAGTCCGAGTCCTCCGGAAACGCATCTTGTATCAACGTTGATGACCTCGGCATCCGGGTACTCCTCTTTCAGATCCGCAATAGCCTCTTCACAATATCTGTATGAAGACGAAAGCGGTCTTGTCATATCAAGAAATACAATATGCTCCGCACCGTTTTTGATAAGTCCTTCAAAGAACTCCCTGTAAGAGTACATGTTGATCGCGGACGTCGACAGGAGTGTACCGCCCCGCATCTTTGTATATGTTTCGTTTCGCGTGGATTCGCGGCAGTCATCCTCGTATTCTTTGCCATCCATCACATATGTATAACTGATGAACGGGATATTGTGTTCCTCAAGGTACTCTCTCGTAAGATCACATGTTGATGCGGTTGCAATGATATAGTTCTGTTGCATGACTCCTATTTGCTCCTCTTCTTTCTCTTTGCGCGTCTTCTTCTCTTGTGAAGTCCGTTCTCTTCCCTGTATTTGTTGATTTCCTCAAATATAGTATTATAATCGCGTTCAAAAAGCAACTCACATATTTCCCTCTGAGCCTCGCCTTCATCTATCATTCCGGCTTCTATGCGAGTTGCAATCTTATCTATGACAAAAGACTTACTGCTCCTCTTATATGCGGGCATATCAGGATACTGCTGTATTTTTACAAGTTCCGGTCTCCAAAGAAATTCTAGTTTTCTTCGAAACGTTACGTCCGGATTAACGCCGGGTTCACGCAATACGTAAAAATCAAACTGATCGTCAACCGTCTCCACGGTGATCACGCCCCAATGCTGCGGAACATGCTCCCTTATATGCTGTGCATGTGACGTCCCTACCACCACTATGTTCCTGTCATAGTATCTGTCGTAATCCTCCACCTGCCGTGCCAGCCGTGCGTATGTGTCCGCGTCGCTCTTTATCTCTATACCGAAAATAGCATCATCGGTTATCATTACGACATCCGCCCGTGATCTTCCGATATTCTTCTCCTCCAGGATCCGAATCTTCCCGTACTTCTCCTCGAGATAAAAAAAGAGCGGTTCTCTTATCTGGCTGTCTTTAAGCATCATTCACCCTTAAATCAAACATCAGCCCGTATCCTTAGGCACGGGCTGATGAAAAATCACAAAAGTCTCAACTGATATTCCGGCAGGATCACTCTTCGATCTTGAAGAAGTCTATCGCTGCGCTCATATCTTCGTTGATGTTACGCATCTCGGCAGTTGAATTCTGTGTATCTGAGCATGCATCCGTAACGGTCTGACACGAAGCCGCAACTTCTTCCGCAGAAGCTCCGAGCTCTTCGGAAATAGCGCCAAGTTCCGTTGTTGTGTTCGACAATTCAACTTTGATGGAATCAAGCCTGTCTGTCATATCCTTGATAACATCGATCTCCTCGATCGAAGCTTCAACGGAATCAGACAGGATATTGAACTTATCCTGAGCCATTTCGATGTCGGTCTGCTCCTTGCTGATAACATCAAATACACGATTGGATATATCAACGGTACCGTTCGACAATACTATGACGTTCTCTATGATCTGCTTGATCTCCTTAGCAGACTGAGCAGATGAATCGGCAAGTGATCTTATCTCATCCGCAACAACAGCAAATCCGCGTCCGGCTTCTCCGGCACGTGCTGCCTCGATCGAAGCATTGAGCGACAGCAGGTTCGTCTGAGCTGCGATAGACTCGATAGCCTGTACGGCTGTTCCGATCTCTGCGATAGCCGAGTTGGTCTCGGAAATCTTGTCGCTGATGCTCTTCATTGCCTCAACCGACTCATTGGATCCGGCATATACTGACTTCATGCAATCTGTTGCCTCGTTGTTGGCACTCTTGATCGTCTGTGAAGCCTCAAACAGCTTCTGAACGTTATCATTGAGAGTCTCGATATCCATTCCGAGCTCTGCTGCCTTTTCAGCCATTGTCTGTGCATTCTCGGCAACACTCTGCGAGGTTGATGCAACCTCATTGATAGCCATATTGATCTGCGATACTGATTCAACGTTGTTACCTGTCATACCATCGACATTGACTATGGCATTGTTAAGAACAAACGCCGAATCCTTGACCGACCTCATTGATGTTGTAAGCGCGTTCTTAAGATCGTGGAACGCATTGATGATGCTGACGGTCTCCCTGATCTTACTCTTGGCGCTGCACTCTGTTGTAACATCTCCTGTTGAAAGTTTTTCGAGCGACTTGGATATCGTGATAAGCGGTTTGGATATAAGTCTCTCGACGCAAAGTGCAATTGCCGCAAATAAAATCACGCAAGCGATACATATGATTAACGTATAATTCTTGATGGCCTTGAGTCCGCTTAAGGCATCACTCTCATCGGCTGTCAGCACTGCAATGTAATGTTCATTTTCACCAACATAATAACCCGCATATTTTGTAGTTCCCTTATATTCATATTCAACAATACCGGGAGCAGGATGTTCTCCGGCTGCAAGCCTTGAAACAAGTCCCTTGACCGCCTCGTTCTCGACCGGATTACCTATCTTGGATTCATCCGGATGGAACAGCATTGTTCCGTTATTATCAACAAAGTATACATATGCGCTGGAAAGACCCAGACCTGAAACATCAGATATCGATTCTGCAATACCCTTTACATAGAATCCGCATCCTGCAAATCCCTTTGGCTCTCCGTCGATCATGATCGGAGTATACATGGACATGATTATCTGTCCCGATGCCGGGCTTACCATCGTACCGGTGTTAAACACCCCGTCCTTAGCGGAAAGCATGTTATTCTGAAGACCGGCAAGACTGTCACCCTCTCTCAGGACCATTCCGACAGCTCCTGCATTGGGATGCGTCAGAACCTGTGAATTCCAGTCAGCCAGATATATTCCCTCCCAACCGTTCAGTTTGCTGAAATAATCTGCGGTAAAATCCTGGGCTTTCTTGTGAAGTACCGCATTCTCAGGATCCTTCAGTGCCTCCTGAATGATCGGGGCCGCAGTATATGCCTTAAGTATGGCCTTGTTCGTATTTGCCATCGCGTCAAATGAATTACCCACTCCCTCAACTACCTGTACAAGGGAATTGTGAGTAGCGTTTTTCATTTCCTTGGCGCTTTCCTTGTAAACAACGATGCCGATGATCACTGATGATACAAGCAGCGGCAACAGTGCGAACAAAATGAGCGTTAATCGCATGTTCAGAAATGTTGACACCCCGCCTGCCTTTTTCTTGTTTGATTTTGCAGCCATAGTAACCCTCTCCTTATCATAAATTTTTATGACATATATATAGTACTGATTATACTATTTTTTCCGAAATTATCAAGACAGAAAGCCGTCTATCTGCTGTCTTACGATCTTGACAAAATCAATATCCATAACACCGGCGAAATACACATACAGACTGATCAGTATCGCCAATGCCGCAAACACGATACCTATGATTATCTCTGTCTTTCCGAGCTTTGCGAGCCTCTTTTTCTTCATTAGAAGCCTGAGCACCCCGAGAACGATCGCAAGCGCTGCCGGAACAAAACCCACTATGACAAAGGACATTACAAACCCTACAAGTCCGAGGACAAGTACTACTATCTCCATCACATAACCTCTATATTACTTCACTTAGATAAAGTAATTATATATCAAAAGCACACCCGACACCATAAGAAGAATGTACACAAGTTTCAGGAACTGGTCATGATCGAGCCGGTCCGATACCTTCTTACCGGCAAATATGGCCGCAGCAACAGGAATGAGCGACCAGCCAACAAGAAAAGAGGCGTTTCCCCCGTACATTCCCTGAAAGAACATCCTTCCGACCATATATGTGTTGATAACGGCCCATACCGTAGATACAGTCGCCCTGAACCTGCTTTTTTCGGGTATCGCCGATACAGCATAGACAACAAGGAACGGACCTCCGGAAGTGAACATGCCCTGCATGAGCCCTGCCAGTATGAGAGCCCCTATACGAAACGCCGGAGCGATATCCTTACCTGCCGGTGCAAACAGTCTCTTGCCTCCTATCAGCACCACAACAATACCGTATATGAGCATCAGCACCTTGAGCGGCAGCGTGGCAAACAGCCACATCCCGACAAAAACGCCCGGTACCATACCCGCAAGTATGATACCGAGCTGTTTAAGATCTATATTTTTGATCTCGCGTACCGACACAACGATACACGTAACCCACAGGATGCATGTGACGGCAGCTTTTGCATCATTTACGCCCACAACTGCCATTGACGGAGGCATGGATATGGGACCGCCGCCGAATCCGGTAACAGTCTGGACGAAGTTCGCAAAAAACTGCACCAATACAAAGATTATCGTCCTAAGCATCTGTGACATGGTTTTTTTATTTTGCGAGAAGCTTGTTGAATCCGTCTATGAACGCATTCATGTTTCTTGCTGCAATGAAGATGAATATTCCTATAACGAGCACAACGAGAACGTTAAACCATGCCTTGTTTGCATACTCTTTCATTATCTTCTTATCGTTGGCAACTATAAGGAGCAGGATTCCTGTGATAGGAAGCAGGAATGCATTTGCAGCCTGTGCGAACAGGATGATCTCCGTAGGTGATGCTCCGAGGACCAGTGAAGCAAACAGACCGAAGGCAACAACGATGATCCAGAATATCTTGAATCTCATATTCTTAAGATCCTCGTCCCATCCGAGTATTCCCGTTGAAGCAAATGCAGCGGCAAGAGGTGCCGTTATCGTAGATGAGATACCTGCCGCGAACAGACCTATTCCGAAGAATACCGTTGCCCATGAACCCAGAAGCGGCTCGAGTGATTTTGCCATATCTCCGCCCGATGCTATCTCAGCACCGCTGACATGGATCGTTGCACCCGCGCAGACGATTATCGCCATTGAGATAAGTCCGCCGAGTCCGATCGATATGATCGAATCAAGTCTTGAATTCGCAAGTCCTTCCGCAACATCCGAATCATTTCCCCACTTCTTGGAAGCAGATGATGCATGAAGATATATGTTGTACGGAACAACGGTCGTACCCATAAGAGCCGCAACCGTCATCCATGCGTTCTCTTCATCAGGAGCCCTGAACCCGAACAGTCCTGCAAACACTGCACCCCAGTCCGGCTTTGCGGCAAACGCGGTCACGAAGAACACAACGCCCATGATCACAACAAGAGCAGTCAGGAATTTCTCGATGTACTTATAACTTCCCGACCACAGAAGGATCGCTGCAACGATCGCTATAACAAGTACCAGTATCACCTTGCCGGTATTTCCGTCAAGCGCGGGGATCGCTGCCTGCACGCCAAGCACGGAACCCGTGATGTTTCCGGTCTCATATGCGATGTTTCCCACGAATACAGCCGCGATAACAAGTATGGCGAGCAGTATCCTTGCAGCGGAGCTTGTGAACTTGGCACGAAGCGCCTGCCCCAGTCCCATCTTTGATACGATACCGAGTCTTGCTGCCATGGACTGCATGATGATGACGGATATTACCGACAGAAGCATTGCCCACAACAGTGTGTAACCGTAGCTTGCTCCTGATTTTGAGCAGCTGGTTACCGTTCCCGGTCCGATAAATGCTGCTGCAACAAGCGCACCCGGACCGATGTTCCTAAGTCTTGTCTTAAACTTTTCCATAATCTCCTCCTTATGATTTATATTTTTGATAGCGGTGCTATCTCGATACCCTCTTTGCCAAGACGCTCTCTTATGGCTTTTACAAAATCAAGCGCATGGACGTTATCTCCGTGAACACATACGGAATCTATCTCAAGATCTATGTCCTTTTGCGAATATGTAGTGACCTTTCCGGTCTTAATGACTTTTACGACACGGTCTATGGCTTCACCCTCATCTTCTATCATGGCGCCTTCCTTTGTTCTGGCACGCAGGCTTCCGTCATCCTCATATGCCCTGTCGGCAAAAAACTCCTTTGCGCACCGAAGTCCAATGTCTTCTCCGGCTCTTATCATCTGCGAACCTGACAGTCCGAGAAGGATTATATCCGGGTTAAAATCATATATCGCACAGCATATCCCCTTAGCCAGTTCGTAATCCTTTCCGGCCATATTGTAAAGCGCTCCGTGAGGTTTTACATGCTGGATCTTCACTCCCTGCTGCACACAGAACGCATTCAGCGCGCCAAGCTGGTATGTAACATATGCGTACGCTTCCTTCGGTGAGATGTTCATGTTCCTTCTCCCGAATCCCATCAGATCGTAAAAACCCGGATGCGCACCTATCCCTGCGCCTGCTGCCGCCGCCATCTCAACAGTCTTCTTCATGACGACCGGATCCGATGCATGAAACCCGCAGGCCACATTTACGCTTGATACAAGCTTTATGACCTCCTCGTCCATCCCTATCGTATATGCTCCGAAGCTTTCTCCGAGATCACAGTTAAGATCTACCGCCTTTGACATTTTACTTCTCCTATTTTTTCCAATGATTGAACAGTCTGTGTCTGAGACTTTTCTTGATGAATCTTTCATTAAGGAGCGTCATCCTCTCACGCTCCATGATGTATATCCGCTGGGCCTCTTCTATGCTGACCTTTGTAAACCTGATCTTCTGAGGGTATTTACACTGTGCCAGTTTCGGTATATCAACCGATATCACATTTGCGATCTTGGTATACCCGCCGAGCGTCTGTCTGTCCGACATCATGATGATAGGCTGTCCGGAACTGGGCACCTGGATGGCGCCTTTTGCTATACCGTCCGATATGATGTCGGCACCGAGTTCATTATGCTCAATGACCGGACCCTCCAGTCTGTATCCCATCCTGTCGCACTGAGACGTAACGGTATATTCACTCAGAAGAAATGTATTAAGTCCTTCTTTCGTAAAATGATCGTCCTGCGGTCCCATCGTCACCCGCAGTTCTACCGTTTCTTCACCGTAATCAGGTGTCTCCAGTTTTCGCTCCTTCATAAGCGGAAGCGTCTTAACACTGCTTACGAACTCTATCTCATCTCCGTCTTTGATCGGACGTCCCTTGTATCCACCGAGTTTGCACTTGATATCCGTTGACCTTGAACCCATCACGACAGGTACATCGAGTCCTCCCGCAAAAGCGATATATCCCCATGTACCGGTCTTGCAAAATCCCATCTCCAGCTCATCGCCTTTGTGGACTGCAACAGCCGTATACATTGGTATCTTCTCTCCGTTGATCTTCGGATCGAAATCCCCGCCGGTTATGCATATGACCGTATCCGATGTAAAATAAAGCGTCGGCCCGCATATCGTGAACTCAATGACCGCTTCCCTGTCCGTGTTATCAACCAGAAGATTTGCTACCCAGTATGCATGTCTGTCCATAACACCGCATACATGAAATCCCAGGTTCTGATAGCCCATGCGGCCGTAGTCCTGTACAGTTGTAAATATTCCGCCCTTGTTAAAAACTATTCCCATGATCCAGCACTATAATATCATTCTTCAACTTCAAACGTATATTCACCGCGAAGGTCAAGTTCCCGCAGTCTTCCAAACTCATCCCGGTCGATCGGCACAAACCTGATGTGATCTCCCGCCCTGTACGGGATCGGCTTATCCTTGTCCGGATTGTAGCATCTTACCGGTGTAACTCCTATGATCCTCCATCCTCCCGGAGACTCCATCGGGTACAGTCCGGTCTGTCCGCCGCCTATCCCTACAGATCCCGCCTCAAGCCTGATCCTCGGGGTCTCAAGTCTCGGCGTATGTATCCTCTCATCAAGGCCACCGAGATACGGGAACCCGGGTTGGAATCCGAGCATGAACACCAGATACGGCGTCGATGTATGTATCTTTATCACCTCTTCAACTGTCAGCCCTGCGTGTTTGGCAACAAATTCGATATCAGGACCAAACTGCCGGTCATAGCATACAGGAACATTTACTATACGCTTATGGTGCGACAGTTCGCGTATCGGTTCGGCAAGTGCAGCGCTTACGATCTTTTCCATATCGGAATATGATAATACCGCAGGATTATAATGTATCAGGACAGCACGAAAAGAGGGGACAAATTCCTCTATCCCCTTTATCCTCTGATCCGCCAGAGTCTTGATAAGGCCCATTAGTCTTGCATTGATCTTCTCGTCTATCTCATTGCCAAGTTCGACGGTAAGCGCTCTGTCACCTGTAGGCAGTATACGAGGGTATATCACATCCATGATCTGTTTTTCACCTCTGTTTGATCCCGATCACACTAACTCGCATATTATATCACATTATAGTGTTATAACGCATCCTTTGCCCACTCCCTGAAATGTATTATATCCGAACTAATAGTTGGTACAGACAGCCATATCATGCTATAATCATAGAATCAGGGTATAGCCTGTACAACCTAACTGACAGTAAGAATTAGCAGCAGAAGGAGAAAAAAATGGCTGAACAAACAAAACAGGGACTGAACATGCTGAATGTCGATGATCTTGAACAGGTGACCGGCGGCGATGATAATAACCCGACCAATGAACCCCCCAAAAAGAAGATGTACTGCAATGATCCAAGATGTAAGACAGACAGGATATTTTACCTGTACAGCGGCGGAAGAGCCGTTTGTTCGTTCTGCGACACGCAGATAATGTATTAACTTTTTCCAATAACTATAACACAGACTTTATAAAAAAAGCATATTTATTCCGTTTTCTGTATATTAAGAAGGCTCGGAACCATTGATCTTTCAGTGATTCCGAGCCTTCGCAGTTAACATGTAAATTATCTAAATCGACCCGATCATACGAGATCCTTGATTTCAAGATACAGCGCCGCCCTCGTTGACCTTCTGTACGGCTGCGCATAAAGTATACCGACAAGGCCGAATGTAAGTACAGAGAGCAGTCCCCAACCAATAAATGAAAGGTCAAGGCAGAATGCTCTCCACTTATGCCCGTTCATCATCTGCCGTGATCTTGTTATCACTTCTTTGGGCGAAAGTTCCGGATTATCCAGGACTATGTACGGAACCATCATATACGAATAAGCCTTGATAAACCCGGGTATAAAGAGCAGAAGGAACCACAAGGCCAGGTATACGTCCCTGTAAAGCAGCGTAATAGCCGACTTCTTATAATCCGCGAACCCATCCTTCAGGCAACTGAGATCAACATGCTCGTCCAGGTTCTTCTTGAGGAACGAATGACATCCGACTTCAAGAGGATTAAGAACAAATATCCTCACAATGATCCATACAATAGTAAAGACAAGAGCAATACTCGCAACTATCGCAAGTATTGCGGCAACCTGCTCATTATCAATGTTCAACTGTTCCGCATTCTTCGCCGAATTTCCCGAACCGCTTGCCGATGAACCCGCTGTAAGGATCGACAGTATGAGTGCCACAAGTACGCAGCGCCAGTAGTTGCTTTTGAAGGCGGCCTTGCCCTTCATCTTTAAATCAGAAATTGACCACATATCTACTCCTCCTTTTTATGTTTCTAGTTAACATAATACCTCATCATTATATGTTACTTTTTTTCGAATGTAAAGAGTTTTAGATTTTGTGGCACTACTGTACAGTAAAGTCAAAGATAGTAAAAATCGCTCATATCTGCACCTCAAATTGTATGATACAATATTAATATGCACGTTCAAGAATTAATACCACTACAAAAAAGAACCAACGGAGGTTACTGCCAAATGAATAAAATTCGCTCAAGAAAGACGGAAAGAATAACTATCTTTGCTTTGATTCTTTTTTCTGCTTTTTGCATTTCGGCATGCAGCTTAGGCGTAAATATAAATGATACTGAAGAAATCCAAGATATAAAAACCGAAAAAGTTGTAGAAAGGCAAAAGATCACCAACGACCTTATCGTATTGCTGGACGCTGATCCCGAACTGAAAAAAATGATGCAGGAATCAATTGATATCGCATCTGTAAATAATCCTGACAAAAAGACGAATCCGGTACAGTCATTGGATGACTATTATGATTTTCTGGACTGGTCCGCTACTTGCATGCCTTGGAATATTCTTGACGGTCAGGATAATTCCGATCTTTACAGAAGTATCGATCAGAGCCTTGACTATTTCTACTATCTTCTTGACCAGCCGTTGCCGGAACTGGCAGGAAGAGGCTACTACTATCCTTGTCTTGAATACCATGAACCCATAGCCTCCTGGTGCAAAGAGTACGCTTCGACCTGGGGTGAGTTCCTTTCAACAGATGAAAGCTGGAATGACGAATACTATAAACTGGCCTGCTCAGATGAAGCTTTTGGTATGAACAAAGGATGGTATGCAGATTCAAATGTCTGGAACAGTTTCAACGAGTGGTTCTCGCGCCATCTTTCGGACGAATCGGCACGGCCAATATCGGATGCAGATATCATCTCTCCGGCGGATTCCACTCCGCAGGGGATTTGGAACATTGACGAAAACTCACAGATCGATATTGGTGTACAGGTAAAATCATCTAATTTCTCAAACGTTGAACAGATCATAGGTGCTGACAGTGAATATGAGACCTGCTTTGCAAGCGGAACACTGACGCATACTTTTCTGGACGTAAATGACTATCACAGATATCACTTCCCCGTCAGCGGCACAATACTGGAGGTACGAAAAATTCCTGCTCTTGATGCTGTTGGAGGTTTGGTAACATGGGATAAAGAGCTCGGAAAATATGTGCTGGACGATGATAACCCGTGCTGGCAGTCCATCGAAACAAGAGATTGTCTGATAATGGAGACCGAATACGGTCTTGTGGCGATCCTGCCTATTGCCATGTCTCAGGTAAGTTCGTGTAATTGGGAAGAGAATGTTAAAGTTGGCGCCAAGGTCGAAAAAGGCGACCCCATGGGATACTTCCTGTTTGGAGGTAGTGATATTGTAATGATATTCCAGAAAGGAGTATCTCTGACTCTGGCCTCAAAGGAGCATATCCTCATGGGAGAACCTTACGCAAAAGTCGTATTGTCTGAAGATGAGCAAGCATACAGCGATACTTGCTTATGCAAACGGGAAAAGATGCTATGGTTTTAAGAATGATGCAAGATCAGTAGAAAGTGATATGGATCTTAATCCTATGATAACCGGGTGTTTTACAAAATTGTTTTATGATCTTGACGGTGAAGCATTGGTAGATTCATTGAAAGAATATCTTAAGAATAATCAACTATAATTGGCTGTCAATTGAACTTTTTGATAGTTCACAGCCATTTATCCCCATGTTTTATTCGCATAATCGTCTGGGACAAGTTTTTTTAAAGATTATTCCACATGGATGATTTGATTGATTTGAAAAAGAAAAGTGGCTAAGTTGCTCTTCTTTGGAGGGTTATTATGTCTATTAACTATTCCTTTCAAAAAACCGCCCTGCATATGAAATCAAGGTTTTTGCAGTTTCATACGAGATAAATAACTTGAGCCATCCGATTTGGATGGCTCGTTTATACATTATACAATAACAAAATCGTAACACAGCTTTTAGGTTAAAATATTTCAGTTTATTGTTTATCATTGTGT
>JAFZQP010000106.1 GCA_017620345.1 Lachnospiraceae bacterium | reverse complement strand
TCCAGTTCTGTTCCCTTGAGGTATGTTTCGTAAGAATTGGTATATCGCCTGATAGTCCTGGGGCTTAGGTTATATTCCTCCCGATCCTTAAGCCAGTCCTCGAACAGATCGCACATCCGGATCCGCTTAATATCCCCATAGTAAAACTCATACAGGGCATTATATAATGCGGCTTCCGTTCTGCCTTGTATCCCTTTTCGTTTTCCTGTGACCGGATCGATCACATATGTTTGCATCACCCCGCTTTTTAATGTTGTGACAGCATACTTGTGTCTTCCACTGTTAATTAATTCTCGCACCTTTGTTTTTTTGATCATTTTTTCCAAAAGCGCAATGTCACTATCAATTTTAGGGGATGCATTTATCATTTGCAAGAGTTGATCTGTCTTTTCCATGGCACATCCGCCCCCGATTGAACCTTTGATTTACCGATTGATCACGTTACCATTCCCAAACTCCTGTTTGCTGCCCCATTAATACGGAAGCATCTTGTAAAATCCCAACACGTTTGCAAATTCGTTCCCATCAAACGTGATCCCGCCGCTGACCTTGATCTCGCTCTTAAAAAGGACCGAACCGCCGCCGGTATAGTAGACCTTATACCCCCGCAGCATTTCTTCCCTGAAGTTTCCGGTCACTGTATCCAGGATTCCCGTGATCTGCGAAAAGTATGTCTTCTTCTCCGCATCAACAAGTTCCTTGAAGCGTTCCTTCCAGTTGTTTCCGTACTTACCCGGGATTGACTTGGGATCCGCAAGCCATCCGGTGATCTCAACGGCGGTACCGACCGGCTCGATCTGATTCTGTTCCATCAGCATACGGATCCGGCGGGCAAATGTGTTGACTCCGCCTTTTGCAGTAAACGTCTTTGCGCGGTCAAAATTGATCACACCGTTTGTGGAGCATACATACTGGATGTTATTCCCTCCGATATCGACAAGGATCATGTTCCCTTTGTCATTACCGGCGTTATAAACAAACGCCGCAACTGTTTCGGGACACACGACACTTCTTTTGACAATGAACTGATATGTCCTTCCTTCATATCTGCATTCTACCCACCTGTCTGTCGGAAGGATGCTGTTGAAGTACGCATTTCTTTCCTTCCTTATCTTTTCATATTCCGTGATTGGCGCTCCGATCGCGACATTCACGCATGCACGGTTTACTCCATGGTTCTTCATAACCTTTACGATCGCCAGGCAAGCTCCGAGTGTTACGATCTCCCTGTCATGATTGTTATCGCTTACCGACAGCCCGGTCCCGTTCTTCTCGTTATCACTTGTCGGGGTTATATCACACAGTTCCGGCGTATCGATATAGTAGGGATCTTTCAAAAGATCGCATCTGAATACCTTATTATCCGTGGCCTGCATGGAATTCTTCGACACCAGCCCTATAGCTGATACGAACTTATCGCATACATATTTACCTTCCTTATCTCTGTAACAGAACTTCGTATAGGCTTTTCCCGTATCGATCGCAATCCTTATCCTATTCAGATCTTCCTTTGAAGTATTTTTTGTTTCGTTACTTGTTACATTCATCATATTTGTCACCATCCTTCCTATATACCTGCTTTATCCATGTCATTGTCAAAAATGCTCAGGTAATCGGTTTTCTCCTCATTCTGAGCGTCCTCCTGTACCGGTTCTTGACCCGACTGATCTGCTTCGAACGTAGATACCGATTGAACTGTTATTCTCTCTGCCGGCATAGACACAGGTCCCTGCTGCTGCATCATCGATGCCAGTTTTGCGGTAACATATGAAGGATTCTTAAGCTCTTCTTCAGTAAACAGACACTGAAACAGAACCGTGAGCATCTGAAATCTCATATGACCCCATGCCTCAAACAGGTTGTAGATCAGCTCCTGATACTCGGTCAGGTTATCGGTTCGGGTAAAAGTAAACTGTTTTTGCATCTCGTATCCTCCTTTCGAAGTTTTTCTGTTGCTTAGTTCTCTAATACAAAGATTTCGCCGATTTTAAGACATAGATTTTTTTCATTCCGAGACATTTGCCCCCAAATGGACATTTCAAATGACGGCATTTACAGGCTAACGGGCGGGCTTCGTTAGCCTGATTATTTTTGTCCCAGGGGTACGGATCATGTCTTAAATCTTCCAAAAAAACTGTATTAGGAAGATGAACCTGCCTGATCTCAGACATAGCAAGCAGAGATAATCCGGTCCCGGGTGGGCCCAGATTATCGCTTGGCAGGATTACCACCCTGCACCCGACAGGCAAGCCCGTACCCTTCACGCCAAGGCGTGAAATATGCAGCCTTCGGCTGAGATGGCCGGATCGAGTTTTAATACGGAGGATTTAGATATGGCTATACTGAAGAACATTTCAATACACAGTTCAAAGGGTGTTGCATCCTGTATCAACTATGTGGATGATGCGTCGAAGAATTCCGTTATTCTAAGCGAAGATGAAGAAGCCGCCTTCTGGGAAGGTCTCGATAGTGACGTTACCGCCGTCCTTCGGTATGCGGAGAACTACGAAAAGACTGTCTGGGAGCTTGACGGCGGCAAGACCATGCTCGTCTCCGGCGTTAACTGTATGGTTGAGATCGCTGCTGCAGAATTTGCTGAGTCCAAATGTAATTATGAGCAGAAAGACGGCGACAAAAAACGCAGAGGCAGTGCAAAGTACGCGACATATAC
>JAFZQP010000105.1 GCA_017620345.1 Lachnospiraceae bacterium | reverse complement strand
TGATCCCACACCGGATCCTACACCGGATCCTACACCGGACCCTACGCCAGAACCCACTCCGGACCCGGCCCAGGAAGAGGCCATGAAGAAGGCTCAGGAGGAGGCCGAGGCAGCAAAGAAGGCGGCTGAAGAAGCGGCAAAGCAGGCAGCAGCGGCAGCGGCCGATAATTATTCCCTCGTAGTTACGATGAACGGGGCTCCTGTGTCCGGCATTGATTTTGGTACAGCACAGATAGGTGAGCAGAGGGACTACATTGAGATCTATGTAACAAACACGGGCTCAACGGCATTCGATCTTATAACCACAAAGAACGGTGATCCCGACGGTGCGTTCTCGCTCACGATAAAAGGCGATATGACGCATTACGAACCCGGTGATTCGGGGAAACTGAACGTTTCGATGAGATCTGATCTCGGGGCGGGCAATTACAGTGCACTCTTTTTGTTCGGAGCAAAGTCCGATCCTTCATTTTCCAAGGCCCTCGGACTCAAGGTTACCGGTTCGGTCGCATCAAAGCCGGCGGGTGTGACTTCCATTGAGGTCAGCCCTTCTCACGTGAATCTTTCAACAGGATCATCATGGACGTTTGATGCTGACGTAAGAGGTGTCGGCCAGTATGATCCGACAGTGCTGTGGAGCATCTCCGGTGCAAGATCGACAGGTACTACGATAAGCGGCAACAATGCGAGCGGAGTCCTTAAGGTTGCAAGTGATGAGACATCAACCAATCTTACGGTCATCGCAACAAGCCAGTCGGATCCTTCGATCAAGGATTATTCGTCTGTAACGCTTCAAAAGGGCAGCTATAACGTAGCTGTTTCGGCAGACCCGTCCGCAGGCGGTAAGGTTACAGGCGGCGGAGCCGTTGCTGCAGGAGGAAGCGTAACAGTATCGGCTGTTCCGAACACCAATTATGTGTTCAAGGGCTGGGTGAGAGACGGTCAGACAGTCTCCACGGCAACAAACTACACGATCAGCAATGTACAGTCAGATGTCAGCGTTACGGCAAAGTTTGAAAGGAACACGGTTTCCGTTCAGCTTGACGTAAATGATTCCGACGGAGGATCGGTTTCCGGCGGAGGAACATTCAACTACGGCGATTCAACAACGATCAAGGCAAAGGCTTATTCTGGATATGCATTCACGGGATGGAAGGAGAACGGTGACATCGTCAGCCGTGATTCATCCGTAACACTTAAGAATCTGACTGTTGACAGGAAGCTTAAGGCTGTTTTCAAGAAAACAAAGTATACGGTCAATCTGTATGTCAGCCCTTCAAACGGAGGTGATGTATACGGAAGCGGAACGTATGATCTCGGTGACAGCGTGACCATCAAGGCCACTCCGAGAGCAGGATTTGATTTTATCGGATGGTATATAAACGGCCAGGCTGTAAGCAGAGACCTGGAATACAGGATAGGCAAGATCGAGCAGGACTACTCGATCACGGCATCATTCCAGCAGCAGGGTCAGGTGACATATGAGATATCCTCGGGTGTTGCAACGACCGGTGGATCGATCTCACCCAGCGGCAAGATATATGCCCCCAGAGGTTCGAGCCTCAAGTACACGATAACACCCAAGTCAGGTTTCGCGATCCTTGCAGTAGCAGTTGACGGACAGCAGGTGGGACCTGTTTCGACATACATATTTACAAATATCCAGGGCCCGCACATGATAGCGGCAGCGTTTGTACAGACAGATGCAGGTAAGAAGGCAGCTGAGTCGACCGGCGCAAAGGCACAGGAAGAGAAGGTTCAGGTTATACCGAAGACCGAAGCCAATACCGCAACAAAGACATCAACGATAAGCATCAATGAAGCTGCAAACGGCGAAGGCGGAGACAATTACGTCGAAGAGATGGATCTGTCGGGTGTGCCCGTTCCTTCGGATGAGGAACTCGGAATAACGGTGGAACCTGATAACACATCCGAGGTTCCGACCAATGATGATGTACCGAGACTGCTCGGAAAATCGCTTGATGAAGTTGAAAGCATGATCTCAAGCGGAGATACGATGCCCGTCCTTGATGCGGCATTCTATACGGGACATCTCGGAGCACACGTTGTGAACGCTCTTGAGCCGCCCGAACTTGCCGGTGTTGATTACAACAGAATGTCAGAGCAGGAGCTCATGGAAGCTTCCGATGACGAGATCAATCCGAGCTTCCCGAACCTTGATGTTGTTGTGCAGAAGATGCTCTCATCAGACGATGTTGTCAAGCTTGCAAAAGGACAGAATGTTGATATTTCAGTCAGCCTGACAGGTCTTGATAACGGAGATGAGGCATCAAAGGACATCATGAAGAATGCGGTAGGCCAGAAGCCGATCAAGTTCTTCGATCTTACAATGCTCAAGACGGTTGACGGATTTACCGAAAGGGTAACGGAAATTCCGACCGCAGTGGAAGTCATCGTTGAGATTCCGGCAGATGAGTATAAGGCCGGAGCAAAATACAACATCCTTCGCGTGCATGACGGAGAGCTTTCGGTACTGCCGAACCTTTCGGATAATCCCAAGGAGATCAGGTTCAGGACCGACAGGTTCAGCTCTTATGCGATAGCAAGAGAAGTAACCACAGCAAATACACTTATCGCATGGCTCGTGGCAGGTGCCGCACTCGCATTCGGTGTTGCGCTCACATGCTTCCTTATCCTCGTTGCGCATCAGCGCAAGATGAGAAAGTTGAAGAGACATTCGGCTCATGGAGCATAAGATATTTTCTTCAGAAAAAGTAAATACGGGAAGGCAGAGAGAAGTTGATCTTCTCAAAGCCTTCTCGATAATCATGATGATCGTTACCCATGTCATCGATGAAACGTACATCGGGTATGCCGTCCATACACCGTTCATGGTGATAGATGACATTCTTGCACAGTCGGTCGGAGCCATGAGCTTTATGATATGCATGGGGATCGGAGTGATCTATTCCAGGAGTGCCTCTTGGGACAAATATGTCCGAAGAGGCATAAGCCTGCTTATGACCGGGCAGCTTCTTAACGTAATAAGATATGCCGTTCCCGGTGTTATTGTTTTTATCATAACGGGTGAAGAGTCCGCACGCGACTGGTGTATGCTCGTTTTTTCATGCGACATACTTGAGTTTGCGGGACTTTTTTTCATCTGCCTCGGGCTGTTTCGTTATTTCATACTGAAGAGCAGCCACATATTTATCATATCTGTGATCGCCAACATAATCGGCACGTTACTGAAACTGAAGATCAATACGGGATATTACGGTATCGACCAGTTTATCGGGATGTTCGTATTTACCGATACGGAGAGTTATTTCCCGTTTTTCCACTGGCTGATATATCCGGCATTTGGCATGCTTCTCGGTGAGGTTCTCCAGCACGTGACAGATAAGAAGCGCTTCTACGGATACTGCATCATTCCCACGCTGATCGTCTGGTTCGTATATTTTTATATCGGGATCTTTGTAGAGCAGGATGTGCTGAAGTTTTACAACGAATGGCAGTCAATGGCATACGTTAACATAGCCGACGTGATGTTCCAGCTTGTCATCAATTTCTCCATGCTCTGCATATTCTATTTCCTGTCGATCCCGATCAAAGGGAAGATGGAAAAGGGCGTGGGGTACATTTCAAAAAACATAAACAGGTATTACTGTGTTCATTCCGTGATCATTTACGTGACAGTTGAGATAATCGATCTGATCGACAGGTTTGCGGTCAATACGTGGATATGCTATGTGCTGATCGCAGTCGTGACAGCCTTAACGATGGTCGTCGTATTCCTGTATGACAGGTACGGTGAGCCGGTAAGAAAGTTCGTATCAGCCCACCGCAGGGTATGTTACAGCCTGCTGGTCATCGTGTCGGTATTACTTTGTTTCTTTGCGTCAATGGGAGAAGACATGTATCCGAATCTGAACAACGATTACGGAAACTGACATACGACAGAGGAGCATTATGGCGATAACCGCTGATTATGACAATTTCACATTTGCAGATCTTTTGGCTTATAAGGCGAAGGAGCAGAAGGACAGGGTTTTTGCCATAGATCCGACCGGCGAATGGACATGGGGTGACATTGATGCGGGCTCACGCATCATCGCAGCTGACCTTGCACGGAT
>JAFZQP010000104.1 GCA_017620345.1 Lachnospiraceae bacterium | reverse complement strand
GTAAGCAGCAGCTTGTTGAGATAGCAAAAGCACTTGCCAAGAATGCAAAACTCCTGATCCTTGACGAACCGACATCATCTCTTAATGAGAAAGATTCAAGAGCACTTCTTGATCTTCTTCTCAAGTTCAAGAAAGAGAATGGATTAACATCGATAATCATATCTCATAAACTTAACGAGGTTTCGTATGTGGCTGATAAGATCACGGTCGTACGTGATGGCTCCACTATCGAGACTCTTGATAAGTCAAAAGAAGAGATTTCTGAAGACAGGATCATAAAAGGAATGGTAGGCCGTGAGATCACGGACCGTTTCCCCAAGAGACATGACGTTAAGATCGGAGATGTTTCTCTTGAGGTTAAGAACTGGAGCGTACATCATCCTCAGTATACGGAGAGAAAGGTCGTTAACAACGTTTCAATGAACGTACACAAGGGTGAGGTTGTCGGTATCTACGGTCTGATGGGTGCCGGACGTACCGAACTTGCAATGAGCATATTCGGTAAGTCCTACGGATCGAGCATCACGGGAACCATGACGATTGACGGTAAAGAAGTTCATATCAATACGATCAAGGATGCTATCAATCATAAGATCGCATACGTTACAGAGGATCGTAAGGGTAACGGACTTGTCCTTACCAATCCTATCAAGATAAATACTACGCTTGCCAATCTGAAAGCTGTCAGCAACAACGGTATCATTGATAAGGATAAGGAATACCAGGTTGCGGTAGAGTATAAGGAAAAGCTCAGGACCAAGACTCCGTCGGTTGAGCAGAACGTAGGCAATCTGTCCGGTGGTAACCAGCAGAAGGTGCTGCTTGCCAAGTGGATGTTTGCCAACCCTGACATACTGATACTCGATGAGCCTACAAGAGGTATCGACGTAGGTGCAAAATATGAGATCTACTGTATCATCAATGATCTTGTTGCGGCAGGCAAATCGGTCATCATGATATCTTCGGAGCTTCCCGAGACTATCGGTATGAGTGACAGGATATATGTCATGAATGAAGGAAGGTTTGTCGGAGAACTCAAGCAGGAAGAAGCAAGTCAGGAATCGATCATGGCTTGTATCATGAGATCAGGAAGGGGTGAATAATTATGGAAAAGACAAGTATTAAAAATGCTCTTAAGAAATACACCATGGTCATCGCCCTTGTTGCAGTATTCCTCATCTTTGCGATCATGACCGAAGGAAAGATACTGTTTCCGCAGAATATAACAAATCTGTTGTCACAGAACACATATGTATTCGTTCTCGGTGTAGGTATGCTTCTCTGTATACTGACCGGTGGTAACATCGACCTTGCGGTAGGTTCGGTGCTGTGTTTTGCGGCAGCTGTAGGATCCTCGATGATGAACAAGGGCATCAGCCCGGTTCTGGGCGTTATCGTAATGATCCTTGTCGGACTTCTTGTCGGAATATGGCAGGGCTTCTGGATAGCTTATGTCAAAGTTCCTCCGTTCATCGCAACCCTGTCGGGTATGTATGCTTTCAGAGGACTTGCTAACGTTGTTCTTGAAGGTATGGACATAAACCTTAAGAGTTATACCGGTTTTATCAATCTGTTCGGTGGCGGTGCCGACTGTTACATAAGGGACTTCCTTGGCGGAGCACAGCCCGGCGAGATCCTTGACATGGGACGTGCAGGTCATATCAATTACACATGTATGGCTGCCGGTATCATAGTCATAATCGTCTTTATCGCAATGGTTGCCAAAGGCCGTATGAATGCAGTCAAGAGAGGATACGAGACAACTCCTCTTTCAACCGAGATAATCAAGGATGGTCTTATCTGTGCAGCGATCCTGTTCATCACGGAAAGACTGGCTGAGTACAAAGGAATTCCGACTTCGTTCATCTGGGTACTTCTCGTAGTTGTGATCTACGGTTATATAACAACAAGGACGAGGATCGGCCGTTATTTGTACGCTGTCGGCGGAAATGCCAAGGCAGCAGGTCTGTCCGGTATCAATACGAAATTTGTTTATTTCTTCGCATACATCAACATGGGTCTTCTTACAGGACTTGCAGGAGCACTTGTTGCTGCAAGACTTACAAAGACGACTCCGAAGATGGGTGAAGGTTATGAGATGGATGCCATCGGAGCCTGCTTCATCGGTGGAGCAAGCGCATACGGCGGTATCGGTACTGTTCCCGGAGTTATCATCGGTGCACTTCTTACCGGTGTCATCAACCAGGGTATGTCACTGATGGGTATAGAGACTAACTGGCAGAAGGTTGTCAAGGGTGTTGTTCTTCTTGCTGCAGTTATATTCGATGTAGTCTCAAAGAATGAGAAGAAGTAAGGAGGTGGGATGATAATGAATAATGTTGGAAGAATATTAAAAGCTCATACAATGAAGATTGTCCTGGTCCTCGTAGTTATCTTCTTCTGGATAATGACCAGAGGCAGCAGCAGCATACTGATGCCGGCTAACGTAACGGCTCTTATCAATCAGAATGCATATGTATACGTTCTTGCAACAGGTATGCTGATGTGTATGCTCATAAAGGGTAACATCGACCTGTCGGTCGGTTCGGTAGTTTGTTTTGTTGATACGGTTGGAGCGATCCTTATGGTAAAGAAGGGTCTTCCGGTTCCCGTAGTAATGCTTGCGATGCTTGTTGTCGGTCTTGTGATAGGTGTGTTCATGGGGTGGGTAATAGCTTATCTTAACATCCCGCCGTGGATCGCAACACTTGCAGGTTTCCTTTCCTTCAGAGGACTGGGTACCGCTATCGTAAAAGGTCAGACAATAGGTATCGGCCAGTGTGAATCGTATCTTAAGATGTTTAACGGCACGCTTCCCGAACTGTTCAAGATTGGCGGACTCAACGGTATGACCGTTATAATCGGAGTTATTTCATGCGTGCTGATCGTGTACCTTCAGTTTAAAGACAGGGCCACAAAGCTCAAGAAGGGATATGAGGCTGAAAGTTTTTCGGCAACTGCGATAAGATGTATCATCCTTTGCGCCGTTATCCTGTTCTTTACATACAAGCTTGGTCTCGACAAGGGTATCCCTTTTTCACTCGTATGGGTTGCAGTTATAGTTCTTGTGTATAACTTCATCACGAGTAAGACCGTCATAGGAAGATACTTCTACACGATGGGAGGAAACATCGAGGCAGCAAGACTTTCCGGTATCGATACGAAGAAGATCCTGTTCCTTGCATATCTGAACATGCAGTTCCTTACAGTAGTAACGAGCTGGATATCGATGGCAAGACTTTCGGCAGCAAATCCCAATGCGGGACTTAACTACGAGCTTGATGCGATCTCGGCATGTATCGTCGGCGGTGTAAGTGCATACGGCGGATCGGGTTCCGTATTCGGAATGATCGTAGGTGCAACGCTCATCGGTGTTATCAACCTGGGCATGAGCCTTATGAACGTAGATGCCAACTGGCAGAAGGTTGTTAAAGGTCTTGTACTTCTTGCAGCGGTTGTATTTGAAATATTTAACAACAGGGACAAGAAGAAGGCTTAAACAATAAGCAGCAAAAAGATATTTGCCAAGTCACGAGGGACGGCTGTTTGGTTTCGCAAGAGACCGGCAGTCGTTCCTTGCGTTTGTAAAACGGATATTATATTATTGATGAAACAAAGAACGGGAAATCCTGTTTGCGGGAGGTTGATATGAAAATACTGGGATTATCGGATCTGACATGGTTGTCGGCTATCGCTTTCGTGCTGTGCCTTTCGTTCGGTCTGTACATGGTCATAAAAAAGAAGCCCGGGATCGTACGGAGCATAAATGATACGGCAAAGTATAAGGACGAAAAAAAGTATGCCGAAAAGGGCGGAAAGATCCTGATCGCATATTCTCTTTCATGGCTTGTGATGTTTGCCGTGTCTTTTTTCAGTGATGTTATTTCCATCGTGATCGGTATTGCTGCCATGATCGTACTGGGGGTTTTCTGGAAGAAGATGAATGATGAATACGGACCTGTTTGATATCGAGGAAGAACTGAATAAGCTCCCGAAAAGTCCCGGAGTTTACATCATGCACGATAAGGATGATGTGATCATTTATGTTGGAAAGGCCGTGATCCTGCGAAACCGTGTAAGGTCTTATTTTCGCGACAGCACGAAAAAGAGTGTCAAGATAGAACAGATGGTGAAGCATATCGCCTGGTTTGAATATGTCGTCACGGATTCCGAACTGGAAGCTCTTGTCCTTGAAAATAATCTGATCAAGGAAAATCAGCCCAAATACAATACAATGCTCAAGGATGACAAGACGTATCCTTATATCAAGGTGACTGTTGCGGATGATTTTCCGAGGATACTCATGTGCCGCAAAGTACTTAAGGATAATGCGAAATACTTCGGACCGTTTACATCCGGTGAGGCGGTAAGAGAGACGATCGATCTGCTGCGAAGGATATACAGGGTCAGGGGATGTAAGCTCTTCATAGATGAAAACAGGGCAGCCGAAGAAGGCAGCAACTCAAGAAAGTGCCTGTATTATCATATGGGACAGTGCGATGCACCGTGTGACGGAGGTATCGGAAAAGAAGAATACGCAGAGAATATCAAAAATGTCCTTGGCTTTCTTGGAGGAGATCATCGTCAGGTGATAAATGAGCTGACGAGGAAGATGGATGAGGCTTCGGAAAAGCTTGATTATGAACGTGCAATAGAGTACAGGGATCTGATAACGAGTGTCAGGAAAGTATCAGAGAAGCAGAAGATCACCGATACCGGCGACGATAACAGGGATGTTATCGCACTTGCAAGGGATGAGGAGTCGGTGATCATACAGATGTTCTTTATAAGGGACGGCAAGATCATCGGAAGAGAGCATTATTACATGCAACATGCAAAAGAGGAAACCAGCGAAGATATCATGGCGGCGTTCCTGATGCAGTTCTACATGGGAGCTCCGTTCATACCGAAGGAGATACTTGTCCAATACCGGCCGGAGGGTGCAGAGCTTATCGAGGAGTGGATGAGCATGCAGAACGGATCAAAGGTATCGGTAGTTGTCCCGCAGAAAGGGAAAAAGGAAAAACTGGTTGAGCTTGCGTATGAAAATGCCGGGATCAAACTAAGCCGCGATGTGGAAAAACTGAAACAGAAAGAAGAGAGAACTCTCGGAGCGGTAGAAGAGATAGCACGCCTCCTCGGGCTGTCCGATGTACACAGGATGGAGGCATATGATATATCAAACATCAGCGGTTTTGAATCGGTCGGATCCATGGTCGTATATGAAGACGGCAGACCCAAACCGAATGAATACAGAAAATTTAAGATAAAGTCTGTGGAAGGGCCGGATGATTATGCCAGCATGGAGGAGGTGCTTACCAGACGGTTCGAACACGGCATTCGGGAGCAGACATCTGATGATGCCGGAAAGTTTTCCAGGTTTCCGGATCTGATACTGATGGACGGCGGACGCGGACAGGTGAACATATGTGAGGAAGTACTTGATAAACTCGGGCTGAACATTCCCGTATGCGGAATGGTCAAGGATGACAATCACCGGACAAGAGGTCTGTACTACAACAATGAAGAACTTCCGATATCACACAGTTCCCGGGGCTTTCACCTCATAACAAGGATCCAGGATGAGGCGCACAGGTTCGCGATAACGTTCCACAGGAAACTGCGGCAGAAAGATCAGGTACACTCGATCCTTGATGATATTCCCGGAGTGGGAGAAAAGAGAAGGCGCGCACTTATGAAGGCTTTTGAATCCCTTGAGGATATCAGGAATGCGACACCGGAAGAACTTGAAAGAGTAGAAGGGTTCAATAAGGCCGCTGCGGCAAGTGTTTATGATTTTTTCCACAAATAATACAGATTGTGATATACTTTGAAGATGATGAACAGCGGTTTGGTATCATATGGAGGGTTATATGGCATCGGTATCAGTCAGTGAATTGATCGAAAAAATGAAACTTGTGAATCTGACTCCGGAGATGGACGTTGAGGAGATCAAGATCAACCAGCCGGATATCAATCGTCCCGCTTTGCAGATGGCGGGATTTTTGGAGCATTTTGAGACCGGAAGAGTACAGATCATAGGTTTTGTTGAATACACTTATATGGAAAAACTTGATCCCAAGGTCAAGAAGGAGAGGTACGGACACATATTATGCGACGATACACCGTGTTATGTGTTCTGTCGTGACCTTCAGCCGGATGACCTGTTCCTGGAGATCGCAAGGGCACATAATGTCGCCGTGCTCATGTCGCATAAATCAACATCGAACCTCATGGCGGAGATAATCAGATGGCTCAATGTCAAGCTTGCTCCGGTCATCTCGGTTCACGGAGTTCTTGTTGATGTTTACGGCGAAGGCGTTCTGATCACCGGTGAGAGCGGTATAGGTAAATCCGAAGCGGCTCTTGAACTTGTCAAACGTGGACACAGACTTGTCAGTGATGATGTGGTCGAGATCAGAAAAGTCAGTGACGATACCCTGATCGGAACGGCACCTGATATAACAAGACATCTGATCGAGCTTCGCGGAATAGGTATAGTTGATGTTAAGATGCTGTTCGGTGTTTCTTCGGTAAGAGAGACACAGAGTATAGACCTGGTAATAAGACTTGAAGAGTGGGATAAGGACAAGGATTATGACAGGATAGGACTTGAAGAAGAATATACGGAATATCTTGGAAACAAAGTAGTATGCCACAGTATCCCTATAAGACCCGGACGAAACCTTGCGATCATCTGTGAGTCGGCAGCGGTTAATTTCAGACAGAAGAAGATGGGATATAACGCAGCACAGGAGTTGTATTCAAGATTCCAGAATTCACTTAAGACCAGAGAAGAAGAGGAATAGAAATGGCTAAAAAAGTATTCGGAGTTGACATAGGCGGAACTACGGTCAAGATGGGGTTGTTCACAGCAGACGGAGAACTTCTTGACAAATGGGAGATACCTACGAGAAAAGAAGATGACGGGGCACATATACTGCCTGACATCGCGGCATCCATTAAGGAACGTATGGAAAAGGATGAACTGAAGCCGGAAGATGTTACAGGACTTGGCATCAGTGTTCCCGGACCGGTGGATGACAACGGTGTGGTCCACAGATGCGTTAACCTCGGATGGGGCCAGTTTGACATAGACGAAGAAATGAAAAAGCATATAGATCTTCCCGTATTTGCGGGGAATGATGCAAATGCCGCAGCTCTCGGAGAAGCCTGGAAGGGTGGTGGAAAAGGCTGCAGGAATGTTGTTGTGGTCACACTCGGAACAGGTGTCGGCGGCGGGATCATCGTGAACGGAAAGATACTTTCGGGTTCTCACGGATCCGGCGGTGAGATAGGGCACATTCACATGAAAGATGATGAGACGCAAAAGTGCGGATGCGGCAACACAGGGTGTCTTGAGCAGTATGCGTCTGCAACAGGCATCGCAAGACTGGCTACAGAGAAACTAAAGAGTGACAGCAGACCTTCGACAATGAGAGAAGCCCGCAACATAAACGCCAAGGTAGTGTTTGATGCGGCCAAGGCAGGAGATGAGCTCGCGACAGAAGTTACCGAGGAGTTCGGAGAGATACTCGGAAAAGGACTTTCAAATGTTGCCGATGTGATCAATCCGGAACTGTTCGTTATCGGCGGCGGAGTCAGCAAGGCCGGCCAGATCGTAATAGATCTTGTTCAGAAGAATTATAAAAAATATGTATTTCACGGAAGCCGCGGCACCGAGTTCGCTCTTGCAACCCTTGGAAACGATGCCGGTATATACGGTTCCGCAAAGCTTGTACTTGACGGAGTGACGAATCCTTGAGCGTAAGTTTAGCAAAGCAGTTGGGAAATATTACCGATCCGGTAAATATCCGTACAAACGAATACATGAATAAGCATACGACTTTCAAAGTCGGTGGCGCTGCGGATATTTTTGTGGTTCCGCAAAGCATAGAGGAGGCGGTAGATATCATCCGCCTTCTTTTGTCGCTGAATGAGCCGTATACGGTAATAGGAAACGGCAGCAATATCCTTGTATCGGACAGCGGTTACAGGGGATGTATCGTCTGCATGGACAGGGGGACGGACGGGATAAACGTTACCGGAACATCGATCAGTGCGCAGGCCGGAGCCATGCTTTCGAAAGTTGCATATGCCGCATACGAAAACGGTCTTGCGGGACTGGAATTTGCATCCGGTATACCGGGAACAGTCGGCGGAGCGATGGTAATGAATGCCGGAGCATACGGATCTGAAATGAAGGATGTCACGGTAAGTGTGACAGTTTTTGATACAGTGACGGGCCGTACGCTGACGATGCCGGCAGACGATATGGAGTTCGGTTACAGAACAAGCATTATCAAAAAGCATCCGTACATTGTTCTCGGTGCTGTGTTTGAACTGTCAAAAGGAGGCAGGGAAGATATAAAGGCACGAATGGATGAACTTGCTTGTAAACGCCGCGAGAAGCAGCCGCTTGAATATCCGAGTGCGGGGAGTACATTTAAACGGCCGGAAGGGTATTTTGCCGGAAAGCTCATTGAAGATGCGGGTCTTAAAGGTTACTCGGCGGGCGGAGCCATGGTCTCCGATAAACATTGCGGATTTGTGATCAACCGCGACAATGCCACCGCGGAAGATGTATTGAAAGTGATAAGAGATGTCAGGAATACGGTCCATGAAAAGTTCGGTGTAATGCTTGAACCTGAAGTGGTCATGCTCGGAGATATGAATATATGAGATTTGTTGTGGTAACGGGGCTGAGCGGGGCCGGAAAAAGTACAACGCTGAAGTTTCTCGAAGACGCGGGATATTATTGTGTTGATAATCTCCCGGTACAGCTGATCACCGAGTTTGCCAAATTGCTTTGCGATAATGGTGAGATAGAGCGTGCGGCACTTGGGATCGATGTGAGGACCGGAGCCGGGTTTGATGAACTTGAGTCTTCGCTGGGGCGTCTCAAGGAAATGGGGATAGAGTATGAGATCGTGTTTCTTGAGTCGGATGATCATGTTCTCGTTAAGAGATATAAGGAAACAAGAAGAGTCCATCCGCTCGCGTTCGGTGACCGGATAGAGGCCGGTATTGAAAGAGAGCGCAAGAAACTGTCCAACATCAAGAAGCACGCGGCCTATATCATAGATACATCACAGATGCTGACAAGAGAACTCAAAGCCGAGATAGACAAGATCTTTGTCAAAGACAGAAATCACAAGAATCTGTATGTGACGATATTGTCATTCGGATTCAAATACGGGATACCGATAGATGCCGATCTTGTTTTTGACGTAAGGTTCCTTCCGAACCCGTATTATCATGAAGACCTGCGACCGCTCACCGGGCGGGATGAGGCGGTAGCGGATTATGTGCTCGGATTTGAAGAGGCAGGCAGTTTCCTTGATAAGCTTGAGGATATGCTGCTGTTCCTGATCCCCAATTATATATCGGAGGGTAAGAACCAGCTTGTTGTCGCGATAGGATGTACGGGCGGAAAACACAGAAGCGTCACTCTTGCGCAGGCTTTGTTTGACAGAATGTCAGGCCATGAAGAATACGGTTCGAAGATAGAACACAGAGATATAAGTAAAGATTCGGCACGGGGAAAATAAGATGTCTTTTTCCGGAAAGATAAAGGAAGAACTTGAAAGAGTAAGTACATCGTCAAGGCACTGTCAGCTTGCGGAGATGGCAGCGATTTATGATTTTTGCGGAAAAAAATCGGAAGAGACGGACGAAAAAATGGTCATTTCTTCCGAAAATGAACTGGCAGTCAGAAAGTTCTTTACTTTACTAAAGAAAACATTTAATATGAATACGGATTTTGTGGCAGAAAACGGATACATCAGGAAGGGTGCAAATTACCGACTTGAGATAGAAGGCCGCAAGAGGGTCGACAGCATCAGATCAGCGATAAGAGTCACAACAGAGACCATGAGATCATGCTGCAGGCGTGCTTACATAAGAGGAGCCTTTCTTGCAGCCGGATCTGTCAGCGATCCGGAAAAGTCATACCATTTGGAAATCGTGTGCCAGGATGAGAGACAGGCACTTTTTTTGGCGGAATCGCTTAAGAGCTTTGAGATCGAAGCCAGGGTGATAACCAGAAAAAAATATCATGTTCTGTATGTCAAAGACGGAACGAGCATCGTGGAGACTCTTAACGTCATGGGTGCGCATATTGCCCTGATGGATTTTGAGAATACCAGGATACTCAAGGAGATGCGCAATACCGTTAATCGCAAGGTCAATTGCGAAACGGCAAATATCGGCAAGACGGTAATGGCAGCTCAGAGACAGATCGATGACATCAGGTTTCTCATGAGCAGTGATTCATACGACGATCTTCCGGCATCTCTTAAGGAAATGGCGGAACTGAGGATATCATATCCGGAAGCAACACTTACGGAACTCGGACAGATGAGTACGCCACCGCTCGGTAAATCGGGAGTCAATCACAGACTCCGCAAGTTATCGCAGGCAGCTCTGAAGTTCAAAGGAGGAGAATTATGACAAAAAAAGAAACGGTTATCCGTCTGGAGAACGGATTGGAGGCCAGACCGATCGCACTTCTGGTGCAGGTAGCAAGTCAGTATGACAGTTCTGTTTACATTGAGTATGCAGATAAAAGAGTCAATGCAAAGTCGATAATGGGAATGATGACGCTTGTACTGGTGGCGGGAGATACCGTTACGGTAACCGCGGACGGTTCGGACGAGGAAACGGCAGTAGATGCGATCGTCACGTATTTATCAGGAGAATAAGCCCATAAAAAGGGAGGATGCCAAGTAGCAAAGCTACTTGGCATTTATTATGAAAAAGTATTTGCAATGGAATGACTTATCTTGCCTGTGAGTTTAGTATAGTTCACATAAATGTATAAATAATGTTAGACAAGTGAAAAGATTTTAAACTAAATATGAACAAAACGTGAACGAAAGTCATTTGGTATCCGGTTTTTGACCAAAAGGTAATATGATGATAAAATAGGTAAGTGGCCTTGGCCGGATCGGAGAATGTTATGGACGAGGGAAAGAAAAAGATAAAAAAAGACGGTGACGGAACGGTCGTATCCTTTATCGGGCTCGGCCTGATGCTGCTGGCATTTGTACTTGCGGTGGCAGTAACGAACCTGGCCGGAGCCGAGTATTTTACGGAAAATATCATTATGACGATCGCGATGGCGATCGCGGTTGTAGTCACTGTGGCCGGGTATCTTACTATCGGCATCATCATAGCAGCCGTAGCAACCGTGATATTTGCCGGGCTTAAGGTTTATTCGGTATTGTCGCTGCAGATGAGTTTTCCGTTTGCCACGTTTCTGTGGATAATACTTCCCGCCATGTGTGTTGTGGGAATTGCGCTTTATATAAAGAGGTATACTCCGCTTACACTGGAGAATGCCATCCTGAAGAAACAGATAACCGAACTGTCCATGATAGATCCCGTAACGGGACTGTATAACTTAAGGAGTATGTTCATGGACATACAGACACAGATATCTTATGCGGAGAGGAATAATATCCCGATCTCGCTTATGATACTGCGACTGCGTTATCCTGCCGAGATGAGAAAAGTTCTGAAATCTTCCCAGTATGAGAAGGTCGTTAAACAGCTTGCTCTTCTTATCGAAGATACGGTACGTCTGGAGGACAGGGTATATTCGATAGATGAGAACGGGGGATTCGGAATAATCCTTACGTGTGACAAGGAAGGTACCAAACTGGTCGAGGGAAGACTTCGAAGCAAACTTGATGATTCGTCCTGGTTTGAAGGAATATCCGATAAACAGATCCGCACCGAAGTCAAGATCGGATACCTCCAGTACAACAATGATAAATATAACCGTGATGCGAACAGCTTCAAGGATGATGTTGAAGAAGAGGTTCAATACGACCTGTAGATAGGGGGGACATATGAAATATTTTATCACCGGCGGTGCCGGATTTATCGGATCCAATATGGCGGACAGACTGTTGCTTGAGCCTGATAATGAAGTTGTTGTATATGATAACTTTTCGACCGGAAGACGTGAGTTTCTGGAAGACGCTTTGAAGAATGACAGGTTCACACTCGTAGAGGGTGATACTCTCGATCTGCCGGCCCTTACCAAGGCGATGGCCGGATGTGAATTTGTATTCCATTTTGCGGCAAATGCTGATGTCAGGATGGGAACAACCCATCCGCGCAAGGATCTCGAGCAGAATACGATCGCAACATATAATGTGCTCGAAGCAATGCGGGCAAACGGTATAAAGAGAATAGGATTTTCGTCGACAGGGTCGGTATACGGCGAGGCCGAAGTCATTCCGACACCGGAAAATGCTCCGTTTCCGATACAGACTTCCCTTTACGGCGCATCCAAACTTGCGTGCGAGGGACTGCTTGCTGCATATGCAGAAGGGTTCGGTTTTACCGCATATATCTTCAGATTTGTTTCAATACTCGGAGAACGCTATACACACGGACATGTGTTTGATTTTTGCAAAAAACTTTCCGATGACCCGACGAAGTTACATATACTCGGAGACGGGCATCAGAAGAAGTCATATCTGTATGTAAAGGATTGTCTTGAGGCGATCCTTACGGTCGTAGGAAACGCAAAGGAGAAGGTCAATATTTTCAATCTCGGAACGGATGAATATGTTGAAGTAAATGACTCCGTAAGATTTATATGCGGTAAGCTTGGGGTATCTCCCGAGCTGTCATACGAGGGAGGAGAACGCGGCTGGATCGGAGACAACCCGTTCATATATCTTGATACGGCGAAAGTAAGATCACTCGGATGGAAACCGAAGGCCACTATAGAAGACGGAGTGATAAAGACAGTGGAGTACCTTCAGGCAAATCCGTGGGTTTTTGAAGCGCGAGATTAATCGTCGGGGCAAGAGGAGGAGGAAATCATATGATAATCGCACGCAGTCCGCTTAGGATCACACTTGGGGGAGGGGGAACCGATCTTCCGTCATATTATGAGGAAAGAGAAGGGTTTCTCATTTCTGCCGCGATCGACAAATATGTCTATATAACACTTCATGAAACATTTGAAAAAGGATATTTTCTCAAATATTCCAAATTCGAAAAATGTAATGAGATCGATGAGATACAGCATCCGATAATCCGTGAGACACTAAAACTCCTTGACTGGGATAAACCCTGTCTTGAGTTATGCTCAATGGCTGATATCCCGGCCGGGACAGGGCTTGGATCATCAAGTTCTTTTACAACAGCGCTCCTTCGTGCACTTCATACGATGCAGGGAAACATCGTATCAACGAGAACACTTGCTGAAGAAGCTTGTGAGATCGAGATGAACAGATTAAAAGAGCCGATCGGCAAACAGGATCAGTATATAGCAAGCTACGGCGGAATTACATGCATGAATTTCCACAAGGACGGATATGTATGGGTCGATCCGCTCAGGATCTCCGAGGAGGCTCTGTATAATCTTGAAGATAATCTTATACTTTACTTTACCGGCTTTTCGCGTTCTGCGGGAAATATCCTGAAGGAACAGAATGACAAGAGTAAAGAGCATAATGAGGAAATGCTGAAGAACCTTGATTTTGTCAAGGATCTCGGTTATCAGAGCAAGACCGCTCTTGAAAAAGGAGATCTTGATACGTTTGCAGACATTATGAACGTTCACTGGCAGTACAAGAAAAAGCGTTCGGGCGGGATGAGCAATCCGCAGATCGATGAGTGGTACGAGCTTGCCCTTGCAAACGGAGCACAGGGAGGAAAGATGATCGGAGCCGGAGGAGGCGGATTCCTCATGTTCTATGCCAAGGATAAAGTCCGTCTTCGTGATGCACTCAGAGATACCGGTATGAGCGAAGTAAGATTCAGGTTTGAAAAGGAAGGCTCAAGGATCCTATGATAAGTTCCGCAAACGTGCAGGTAGTGGTACTTATGGGGGGCCTTGGTACCAGGTTAAAAGAATATACAAAAGAATGTCCAAAATCACTTGTGGAAGTCTGTGGTAAACCTTTTTTCGATTATCAGCTTGATCTGCTTACGGCCTGGGGATTTAAGAAATTCGTATTCCTGATCGGATATAAGGCCGACATGATCGAGGAGTATTACGGCGACGGAAGCAGCAGGGGCATTTCCATAAAATACAGTTATGACGGAGAAAAACTTCTCGGAACCGGTGGGGCTGTAAGGGCTGCACTTGATCTTCTCGAGGATGATTTTCTCCTTTTGTATGGAGATTCCTTTATGGATATCGATTATGCGGAAACGCTGTATCGCTATCAGAGAGGAAAGGCAGCGGGCGCCAGGGCTCTTATGACTGTACTTCGTAACAACAACCGTTTTGACAAGAGCAACGTGGTCATGAACGGAAACGATCTGGTATTGTATGATAAGAATAATCCGACCGCTGAGATGAACTACATAGATTACGGCGTGTGCATGTATGAGCGCTCTTTATTTGAGGCTTTTGACGAAGACGAGGCGTTTGACATAGCGACAATCCAGCATGATCTGTCCGTAAAGGGTAAAATGACTGCCCAGATAGTGACAAAGCGGTTTTATGAGATTGGAAGTCCCGCATCGCTTTCCGAGTTTACCGCATATGCAAAGCACAGATTTTACGAAAGTCATCCGGCCGTGTTTGTTGACAGGGACGGAGTGATAAACAGTATCGTCTGGAATGAGGATATCGAGCAGTTGGACAGTCCGATGAAGGTGGATCAGTTCGAATTCCTTCCGGGAGTTTCGGATGCTCTTAGGACTTTTAAACAAAAGGGATATTATATATTCGTCATAACCAATCAGCCCGGTGCCGCAAAAGGCAAGACGGATCTTGCGACACTGTATGATATCAATACTTACATGTGTGACCGGCTGTCAGACGAAGGTGTAGATATAGACGATCTGTTCATGTGTCCGCATTATCCGAAAGAACTCCCGCAGACAAAAGAGAAGTTCCTGATCAGGAAGTGTGACTGCAGAAAGCCCGAGCCGGGCCTTATATACAGAGCAATGAGGAAATATAACATAGATCTGTCCGGATCGTTTATGATCGGAGATTCGTGTACGGATATTCTTGCAGGTAATACCGTTGGAACGTCAACGATATTCATAGGCGACCTGAAGTGTGATCTTTGCAAAAGACTCGGTGATGTGATGCCGACGTACATTGCAAAGGATCTTACGGATGCGTCAAACAATGTCTAATTGAATCGAAGAGAAAAGGAGGAAACAATTATGACAGCAGATTACATCAAGCGATACCTGGAGGAGACCAAGACTATCGCAGACACCGTTTCGCAGGAGGAGATCGAAAAGGGTATAAACATCCTTCGCGAAACAAAGAAGAATGAGGGAAGGCTTTTTATCCTCGGTGTCGGAGGAAGTGCGGCAAATGCATCGCACGCAGTCAATGATTTCCGAAAGATCGGAGGGATCGAGACATATGCGCCCACCGATAATGTATCCGAACTCACGGCCAGGACGAATGACGAAGGCTGGGAAACGACTTTTACGGAGTGGCTGAAGTGCAGCCATTTGAACGGGAAGGATTCCGTAATGGTATTCTCGGTCGGCGGAGGAAGCCAGACCACATCACTTAATATCGTTAATGCACTCAAGCTTGCAAAAGAACGCGGAGCAAAGGTCATATCGATAGTATCGAGAAGCGGCGGATATTCAAAAGAGGTGAGCGATGCTTGCGTACTCATCCCGGTTGTCTGCGATGAGAGGATAACACCTCATGCGGAAGGATGGCAGGGAGTGATATGGCACTTGATGGTAAACGCACTGTAGAAAGAGGAGAGATATAATGAAAGCAAGCGATCTTACAATTACAATATATGCTGATGGGGCTGACATCGAGGGGATGAAGGCCGAATACAGGAAGGGAATAGTGAAGGGCTTTACGACTAATCCCACACTTATGAAGAAGGCAGGAGTCAAGGACTACGTAACATTCGCTAAAGAATGCGTGAAAGAGATCCCGGATCTTCCGCTTTCGCTCGAAGTGTTCGCGGATGATTTTGACGGAATGGAAGAAGAGGCAAGGATAATATGCGGTCTGGGGAAGAACGTATATGTTAAGATCCCGATAACCAATTCAAAGGGTGAATCGAGTATTCCTCTTATCAGGAAACTGTCTGCCGAAGGACTTAGGCTTAACGTTACTGCGATCCTTACGATGGAGCAGATAGAACAGACGGTTGATGCTTTTGCCGAAGGCACACAGAATATCGTGTCGGTATTTGCGGGCAGGATAATGGATACGGGAGTGGATGCGGTTCCGATGATGAAGAAGGCAAAAGAGATAACATCCGGGAAACCCGGCACTCTGATACTCTGGGCAAGCTGCCGGGAAGTATACAATATCATCCAGGCACAGGAGAGCGGATGCGATATAATCACTGTCACAAACGCCATTCTTGCCAAGCTTCCGAACCTTGGAAAAGACCTTGCGCAGCTGTCACTTGAAACGGTTCAGATGTTCGTAAACGACGGCAGAAGCCTTGGATACAGTATTCGTGCTTGACAAAACCGCATGATTGCGATATATTCTTTGTTGCGTATAAAAAAATTGCTTAATTTTACAGTGTTTTTGATGATAAAGAGAGCTTGAAAGGAGAATCATTATCATGGCAGACATCAAGAAACCTACAGTAACTGTCAAGAAGACGGTTGTTACTGAGCCCGAAAAGGCAAAGGAAGTGCTTAAGGCAGCTGTAGCAGAGAAGAAGGCAGCAGCACCTGCTAAGGCAGCTGAGCCCGCAAAGAAGGCAGCAGCACCTGCAAAGAAGGCACCTGCGAAGAAAGCACCTGCAAAGAAAGCACCTGCAAAGAAGGCACCTGCAAAGAAAGCAGCAGCACCCGCAAAGAAGGCAGCACCTGCAAAGAAGGCAGCACCCGCTAAGAAGGCAGCACCTGCTAAGAAGGCAGCTCCTGCAAAGAAGGCAGCTCCTGTTAAGAAGGCAGCACCTGCTAAGAAGGCACCTGCTAAGAAGAAAGCAGCAAAGAAGACAGTTCTTAAGACAAGTGCAGTATTTGCTCTTAGCGACAACAAGAACGTTTCTGCAGAGGCATTGTTCAAGCAGTACTATAAGACAGCAAAAGATCGTGCAAAATATGATCTTGGCATGAAGGTATCAGAGATCAAGACTATCGATCTGTATCTTAACATTGCAGAGCAGAAGGTTTACAGCGTGATCAACGGCGATAAGAACGATTCATTCGATATGTATTTCGAGTTTTGATCGTATCACTGTAAATAATAAATGATCGTAAGGGGACTAGTGATAGTCCCCTTTTGATTCTTCGCAAACTTTAAGATTATGATAAACGGAAGGGAAGTTAATACAATGATAAAGCTTTATGATAAAGGTGTATTTCTGATCGATGGGACCAAAGTGGAGACCGGGGCGGATATCACTGCAGAGGAAGCGGCAAGGAATACGATAGCCTATGGCATACTGAAAGAGCATAATACAGCAGATGATATGGAAAAGCTTAAGATCAGATTCGATAAGCTTACTTCCCATGACATTACTTACGTCGGGATCATTCAGACCGCAAGGGCATCCGGACTGGAAAGATTTCCGATGCCTTATGTACTTACCAACTGCCATAACAGCCTGTGTGCTGTAGGCGGAACGATCAATGAAGATGATCATATGTTCGGACTTACGTGTGCCAAGAAATACGGAGGAGTATATGTTCCTCCTCATCAGGCAGTCATCCATCAGTATGCGAGGGAAATGCTCGCGGCGGGCGGAAAGATGATACTTGGTTCGGATTCACATACAAGATACGGCGCCCTTGGTACGATGGCGATGGGAGAGGGCGGACCTGAGCTTGTTAAGCAGCTTCTCGGACGGACTTACGATATCGATCGTCCCGAGGTGGTGGCTGTTTATATGAAGGGGAGTCCTGCACCGGGAGTCGGCCCACAGGATGTAGCTCTTGCGATAATCGGGGCTGTTTTCGACAAGGGATATGTAAAGAATAAGGTGATGGAATTTGTAGGTCCCGGAGTGGCAAACCTGAGCGCTGATTTTCGTATAGGGATTGATGTGATGACAACGGAGACGGCCTGTCTGTCATCTGTCTGGACGACCGATGACAGGATCAGGGAGTTTTATGAGATCCACGGAAGAAGTGAAGATTACGTAAAGCTTGAGCCCGGAAAAACAGCATATTATGACGGGATGATAGAGGTGGATCTGTCGCAGATCGAGCCCATGATAGCAATGCCTTTCCATCCCAGCAATACATATAAGATAAGTGAAGTCAAAGCAAATCTGAAGGACATCCTTCATGAGGTGGAGAAAAAAGCGGAAGTCTCACTCGGAGGCGCCGCCAGACTCAACCTGACCGACAAGATAAAGGATAACAGACTGTACGTTCAGCAGGGGATCGTTGCCGGCTGTGCCGGAGGCGGATTTGAAAACATATGCGCAGTTGCGGATATCCTTGAAGGCAAGGATATCGGAGCTGATGAATTTACACTGAGCGTATATCCTGCATCCATGCCGATATATATGGAACTTATCAAAAACGGATGTGCTGCAAAGCTCCTTGAGACCGGAACGGTACTTAAGACCGCATTTTGCGGACCGTGTTTCGGGGCAGGGGATACACCGGCGAATAACGCGTTTTCGATCAGACATTCAACAAGGAACTTCCCGAACCGTGAGGGAAGCAAGCTTCAGAGCGGACAGATATCATCGGTTGCTCTTATGGATGCAAGGTCTATTGCGGCAACAGCTGCCAACAGAGGATTCCTGACAAGTGCGACTGAGCAGATCGAAGCAGATACACTGAAAAAATACAGGTATTCTTTCGACAGCACTATCTATGCCAACAGAGTATTTGATACAAAAGGAAAAGCCGATCCGGATCAGGAGATACATTTCGGACCTAACATCAAAGACTGGCCATCAATGGAAGCCCTTCCGGAAAATCTCGTACTCAGGGTTGTTTCCGTGATCCATGATCCCGTTACAACGACGGATGAGCTTATACCGTCGGGAGAAACGTCGTCATACAGATCCAATCCTCTGGGGCTGGCAGAATTTGCCCTGTCGCGCAAAGACCCCGAGTATGTCGGACGCGCCAAGGAGGTAAGGGCAGCGGAGCAGTGCCGCCTGTCGGGGGAAGTACCGTGCAATGTCCTTCCGGAGATAAAAGATATAATGAACACTGTCAGGGATCAGTTCCCGGGAACGGATAATACAAATACAGGGATCGGATCTACGATATATGCAGTCAAACCCGGTGACGGATCTGCCAGGGAACAGGCTGCAAGCTGTCAGAAGGTTCTGGGCGGCTGGGCCAATATCGCAAATGAATATGCGACAAAGCGCTATCGCAGTAATCTGATCAACTGGGGAATGCTGCCTTTCCTTATCGATGAAGGAGAGCTTCCGTTTGACAATCTTGATTATATTTTCATTCCCAGTATCAGGAAGGCTGTAGAGGATAAACATGCCGATATAGATGCCTATGTTGTGAGAAGCGGCGGAATGACAAAGTTTATGCTTCACATGGCACCGTTGACCGATGATGAGATATTGATAATCCTTAAGGGTTGTCTCATCAATTACTACGCATCAGATAATGATGAGATTCTGGGCTAGAACATTTAAAGATAACAGAATGACGGCGGATACTGTGATCGAAGACGAAAGCAATGACACGCGTACTCATAAAGTCTTTGGGGCGATCGAGAATATCAGCTACAGGTTTGATATTCCACGCCCCATATGGCTTGATTCGAATATTTCCGACTTTAAGAAGTATTCCAAAGTGCGCTTTTATGCAGACAGCTTCATTGAAGAGGTACCCTTCGATTATCTGGAATTCTCGGTCCTCGAGGAGGACTGAGGGGGTTATATTTTTTAACGGTCTTTCCGATATAGCATGTAGAAGTCATGTATTGTGCATGACCGGTCCTGATCAGGTGGACGCAATATCACGACAGCATGGAGGAACAGCAGGGAACGGATTCTCTAAATGAAATCCGTTCTTTTTTTGTACCTTTATGTGCGTGGAAAATTTTATGAAGGAGGGATAATTTGGTAATAGCAAGCAGCAGTATAGGAATGGAATCCGCCAGAACTTATATTTCTGTGAGCAGATCGTGCTATCATGCAGGAGGGAGTATATTTGCTTTTCCCGGTATTTCTGATGAGGGCACAAAGAGCGGATCGGAACAGGAAGTTTTAGGATCCGAAGAGTCGGAAGAGACGGCAGTGGCAGATAACGCAAAGAATGATTTTGACAACATCTTTAACAGGATGAAAGCATTTGCCACAAGTGACATGTTTGAAAACAAAATGCGTCTTGATGCGATGAACCGCATCAGAGTGGAGTGTATACAGTTCCTGCTCTATATGCTCTTTGGAGCAAAATCTCATGCAGATGATGCAGTATCACTTGCCGGGCAGACGGATGGGGGTCAGGTTGTGTCGGCTGTTTCCGAGAGTTATCAGTACTACCATTCGGAAACGGAAGATACAAGCTTTACCACGGCAGGATGTGTGAAGACTGCCGACGGGAGAGAGATCAGTTTTAATCTTGAGCTGTCGATGAGCAGGAGTTTTACACAATATTATGAACGTAACGTTACAAAACTTACAAACTTCACGGATCCTCTTGTGATCAACCTCGATTCGCCGATCGCAGACGTGTCCGATGTCAGGATACGTTTTGACCTCGATTGTGACGGGAAAGAGGAAGAGATCAGTGCGCTTTCTTCTTCATGCGGATATCTTGCACTTGATCAAAACGGAGATGGCATTATCAATGACGGAAGCGAACTGTTCGGAACATCTTCTCAGGACGGATTTGCTGATCTTGCAGCATATGATCTTGATGGTAACGGATGGATCGATGAGGCCGACGAGGTGTTTGACAGGCTTGTAATAGCGATCCTTAAAGAAGACGGCAGTCAGGAACTCGTCAGGCTGAAGGACAGGAATATCGGCGCACTCTATACGGGGAGTGCATCGACTGATTTTTCGCTTAACGATCTGTCTTCAAATGATCCGAGAGCACAGATCCGCAGAAGCGGAGTATTCCTGTACGAAGACGGAATGGCCGGAACGATGCAGCACCTCGATATGCGAACCTGGTCTTCTTGAAATCGCGATTATATGTTATAATATCTCCATCGGGGGTACGATAATTTGGAAGTTGATTTTAACAGTAAGGAGCAGGATATTACGTGGGAGGAGATAATACTCCTGCATAATTCAGCGCTTAAAGAGATAGGGACCAAGCTGGAGATATTAAACGACGAATTCCAGCATATTCATCAATATAATCCGATAGAGCATATCAAGTCGAGGATCAAGTCGCCGGAGTCCATTGTCAGAAAGCTGAAGAAAAAGGGATATGAGGTGACTCTTGAGAATATGGTCAAATATGTGAACGATATCGCGGGTATCCGTATCATATGCTCGTTCACATCCGACATATACCAGATAGCGAATATGCTCCGTAAACAGAACGATATCAAGGTACTGGCGACCAAGGATTATATTGAGAGTCCGAAGGAGAGCGGATACAAGAGCTATCATATGCTTGTCAGCATACCCATATATCTGTCAGACTCGGTCGTTGATACAAAGGTCGAGATCCAGATAAGGACAATAGCGATGGATTTCTGGGCTAGCCTGGAGCACAAGATGAATTACAAGTTTGAAAGCGATGCTCCCGAGGAGATAAAAAAAGAACTGTATGAGTGTGCGATGATGGTTGAACAGCTGGATGACAGGATGCTGATAATCAATGATAAGATCCAGAGGGCGAAGAAAGAAGAGGCGATCTGGAAAATCGTATGACTTGATTGCGAAGCAATCGAGTCGCGGCGACATCTGCGAAGCAGATGTTGGTAGTATATGTGGATAACTATCAAAGGACGCTCGCCCATTAAAATCGCCTTCGGCGAGGGGGCTCGCGGTGTAGACAGGGTCCCACCGCTTCGCGGTTCCCCCTATCAACAAATGAGGAGTGGCCAGGTGGATGAGAGTCACCTGGCCAATATTATGAAAAAATACATCTGGTTGTTTGGAGAATCCTCTCCATTGGAGATGATATAAATATACCATCGATTTATGAACAAATTATGAACAAACAATGAACATATAGTAAATGTTTCTAAACGAACTTAAGAAATCGGCAGGGAATTTGTAAATAATGCACAACGCCAATGCCGATAAGCATATATTGTGTTTTAATCTGAAAAATGTTAAAATGTAACACGATATTTGGTGTTTGACCATGGGTTTAACGTCGGGAGGTAGAAATGGACGGATTTAGGGAAAGACTTGGAGGAAGATATGATCGTTCGGGCATGAGAGGCTCGGGATATGAACGCCAGGCGTCTGATGAACGCTATGAAGGTGACAGATTTGACAGGACTCCGAGAAGAGGTGCTCCCGAGGGTGCTCCCAGGGAAGCGATAAATGAAGTCGTAAGTGAGGCTATAGCGAAGAGTAACAGGGAACAGCTTGATGTCATTGCGGATTTCTTCGATGAAGCAAAGGCAGACAGGATGGAGTCGGAAAGAGCGATAATAGATGCGCTTTCACACAGCATGAGTGATGCTGTATCAATGAGACGCCCCGAACCGGCGCCGGCGCCGGCACCTGCTCCCGCACCCGCGCCCATAGCGGTAGTTGACGAACAGAATGCGCAGACTCTTGCAAGGATAGAGCGGATCGCCGGTCAGAATGCAGAGGCTCTTTCAGAGAGCAGTGAAATGCTTGAGAGGAACGTTCAGAGTTTAAGGTCGAATGCGGAATTATTAAATGAACTGAAGAATTCATCGGCTGAACTTTCCGACAGGATCACACAGAGCTTACAGGAGATATCCAGGAATGCCGCTCCTTCGATGCAGGACCTTACGGTTGATTTTTCGAGCGAGAAAGATGAGATAATCGGAGCGATAGGAGACAACAGGGCGATCCTGAACATGATCCGTCAGGATGTTCTTAACGGCTTTGCCAAGGATGCTTCGGATGAAGAGGAAGAGGGCACACCTGCTGCGCTTACCGCTGAGGATGCCGAGAAGTATTATAAGGAACTCGAAGAGCACGTTCACAAAGAGTGCGTGAAGTGCTACAGAAATGTTCAGTCAGCTCTTACAGAACAGAATACCGAAGCAAACGGCGGGGTTGAAAAATCGATCGCGGGCATGAGGATAATGGTCCTTCTGTCAATGATATTTGCAATACTCGGATTCGGAGTCGGTGTGATCAATCTTTTGAGCACCATGGGTATTATTTCATTCTGATAAAATGAGTTTTTTTACCAAGTACGTTAACATCATTAAATATTCACATTATTTAGCAATGCTGGCAACAGCATTGCTAATTTTTGTATTTGCACCCGGCGTCGTAAAGGTGGCTGATACCGGCGCGAGCAATAAAGTCAGTGTTTTCATTAACGGGACGCAGGTAGGAACAGTCAAAGATGCGTCAGAGGTTGACAGTATGATACTCGAAGCAAGGAGAAGGATCGCGACGGAAAGCAGCGGGCTTGTGCTTGTAAATTCGGAGGTCGTACTGTCGGGGTCAACGGATGTGGTCGGTTCGGTGGATGACCGTGAGACTATAGTGAATAATATTTACGATGTTTTTCGCGAAAGCCTGATGAAGACAAAACAGCCTGCATATGAGGTTAAGATAAATGAATTTACGGTCAATTTAAAGAGCGTGGACGAGGTCATTGCATTGCTCAATGCATCCAAAGCCGAATATGATCCTGATTCGGAATGGAGAGTATGGCTTGTTACCGATAATACAAGAGAACTGAACGTTATGACCACAAAGATCGATAAGGCATCCGTTCAGGATGAGAAGGGGGCGGATGAGCCGGTAGTATTTCCCGTGGGAGGAGCGCTCCTCAAAATGGAAGAGTACTATGAATCGGCTTATCGGAATAATTCGGAGGATCAGTATGAATTCGGAGTCAGGGATATTGATTTTGACGAAAACGTGGAAGTCGTCCAGGCTTATGTTGACTTTGATAAGATCAGCACTCTTGAGGATGCCATCGAAGCTGTGACCAAGACCAGTCAGAAGAGCAAGAAATACGAGGTTGTGGCGGGGGATACGCTCGGCGCGATAGCGCAGAAGAATGATATGTCCATAGCTGATATAATCAAGCTTAATTCCGCGAGCATCCCTGACGAAAAGGCCACACTGCGTGTAGGCGATGAGATAACGATATCTTCTCCTGAGCCGGAGCTTTCCGTAGTGAGGAAAGAGAGAAGATACTATGAAGAAAATTATGATGCCGACGTCATATATATAGATGAGGACGAATGGTATACAAACCATACGGAAGTAATCCAGCAGCCGGTGACCGGATACCGCAAGGTCGTTGCGGATATCACATACAGGAACGCAGAACTGACAAGTACGGATATCCTCTATGAAAATATCACCGTTAATGCCGTGGCCAAGATAGTAAAAAGAGGAACCAAGATCCCTCCGACATATATCCATCCGGTATGGGGAAGGGTATCATCAGGCTTCGGATCCAGAAAAGCTCCGAAAAAGGGAGCAAGTACATATCACAGAGGTGTAGATTTTGCAGTTCCCATCGGTACGGCGGTCATGGCTTCGTGCGGCGGAACTGTAACAAGAGCCGGTTGGGGAAGCGGATACGGATACTGTGTATACATACAGCATCCTGACGGCAGAAGCACCAGATACGGGCATCTGAGCAAGGTTCTGGTCAAGGTCGGACAGACCGTGTCCCAGGGGCAGAAGATCGCTCTGAGCGGCAATACAGGCGTATCTACAGGGCCTCATCTTCATTTTGAGATACTTGTAGGCGGGTCACAAGTAAATCCGCTCAAATATTTGCAATGATCGCAGCGAGATTTGTAATAATCTCCGAAAAAATCCTTAAATATTGCATCGGGTATTTTGGGGTATTATAATTGATTTAATGTGTTTGGATACAAAATAGTGCAGAGGTGTAGCAGTTGGAGCAGTACATAATAAAGGGCGGTAACCCTTTGGCCGGAGAGGTTGAGATCGGAGGCGCCAAGAATGCGGCGCTTGGGATCCTGGCAGCTTCAGTCATGACGAGTGAGCCCGTGATAATCGAGAATCTGCCTGATGTTCGCGATACAGCCGTGCTGATACAGGCCATGGAGAGTATCGGGACAATAGTAGAACGGATCGACCGGCATACAGTCAGGGTCAATGCGTCCAATATCAGTTCTCTTACGATAGATGACGGTTATATCAAAAAGATCAGAGCATCATATTATATGCTCGGATCGCTCATAGGAAGATTTAAATCGGCGCAGGTAGCGCTTCCGGGCGGATGTAATATAGGAAGCCGCCCGATAGATCAGCATCTGAAGGGATTCAGAGCGCTGGGTGCAAAAGTTGAAGTATCAAGAGGTATGATCTCTGCGCAGACAGAGGCTCTTGTCGGCAACCATATATATATGGATGTAGTAACAGTCGGTGCAACGATCAATGTCATGCTTGCGGCCACGCTTGCTACCGGAAAAACGATAATAGAAAATGCGGCAAAAGAGCCGCATGTTGTTGATGTTGCAAACTTCCTCAACAGCATGGGAGCAAACATAAAAGGCGCAGGTACCGATGTTATAAGGATAAAGGGAGTTGAAAAACTTCACGGAACAACGTATTCCATCATCCCCGACCAGATCGAGGCGGGAACATTTATGTTTGCTGCAGCGATCACAAAAGGGGATATAATGATAAGAAACATCATCCCCAAGCATTTGGAATCGATAAGCGCCAAGCTTATTGAGATCGGGTGTGAGATAGAAGAGTTTGATGACTGTCTTCGTGTTGTGGCATCAAAGAGACTTTCCAACACGCAGGTCAAGACTTTGCCGTATCCGGGATTTCCTACGGATATGCAGCCACAGATAACAACGACCCTTGCATTGTCCGAGGGTATCAGTATAGTTACCGAGAGTATTTTTGAGAACAGATTTAAGTATGTGGGCGAGCTTCACCGCATGGGAGCCAATATAAAGGTAGAGGGAAACACCGCGATCATCGAAGGGGTTGACGGATTTACGGGGGCAACGATATCCGCACCGGATCTTCGCGCGGGAGCGGCCCTTGTTCTTGCAGCCCTTGTTGCGGACGGCTTTACTATAATAGATGATATAGTATATATTGAAAGGGGTTATGAAGATTTCCCCGAAAAGATGAGGTTGCTTGGTGCCTGCATCGAAAAGGTCGAAACGGAAAGAGACGTTCAGAAGTTCAAACTGAAGGTCGGATGATCTGACAGGAGAGGTATTTTGAAGAGGGTACGTATTACAGACCTTCGCCCGGGAATGAAAACGGCGGAGGATGTATTATCTTACAACAACCAGATGATCGTACCTAAGGGTTCAACGCTTGATGACAAGATGATCACGCGTCTTGAATTCTATTCTGTTTTGGCTGTCCGTATCATGGATGAAACAGAAGAGCTGCCGGAAGAGGCTTCAAGCGGTCAGATCGAAGACAATTCCGCATATTCCAAGAGAGTAAAGAGCAGCAAACAGTTCAAAAAGTTCGAAGAATCATTTCTTGAGACCGCAGAAAATTTCAAAGGAAAACTTAAGAGTATAGCGGAAGACGGCGCGGAGATAGACAGCGCGGCAATGATAAGCAGTGTTACCGATCTTATCGCAGGAGATATGACAGGGATCAGTGTCTTCGACATGCTTCATAACATGAGGCAGTATGATGACTTTACTTACATGCATTCGATGAATGTTGCCCTGATCTGTAATGTATTTGCTAAATGGCTCGGGATGACCAGGAATGATGTTGACATATTGACACTCGGAGGACTGCTTCATGACATCGGCAAACTGAAGATACCGGATACTATCATCAAGAAGCCGGATAAACTGTCCCCTGCCGAATACAACATCATCAAGACACATTCGCTTCAGGGTTACAATATCCTCAAGGATAAAAATATAGATGACAACGTCAAACAGTGTGCACTTATGCATCATGAAAGATGTGACGGCTCGGGATATCCGCTCGGACTTACGGCTGACAAGATCAATTCATACGCCAAGATCATTTCGATAGCCGATGTTTATGATGCAATGACTGCGGCAAGGGTTTACAGAGGACCTTTGTGCCCGTTCAAGGTTATCAGTATTTTTGAATCCGAAGGACTGCAGAAATATGACGGTCATTATATACTCACATTCCTTGAGCACGTGGCAACAACATATATGAATAACAGAGTTCGTCTAAACAACGGCTTGGAAGGCGATGTGATATTTATGAACAGGAACCAGTATTCCAAACCGATGCTGCAATGCGGAGACAGATTCATTGACCTTTCAAGGGAACCGGATCTGTATATTGAGACTTTTGTTTGATGAATCCGGAATTTTATGAAGATGAAGTTATAGAGGGATTTTATGTTCCGTCCATGCTGAAGAAAGCATGGGGAGTTCAGATGGATGTTCTGAAAGAAACAGACAACATCTGCAGGAGGCATAATATCCCTTATTTTGCGGATTGGGGAACACTTCTTGCCACGATCCGTCACAGCGGTTATATCCCCTGGGATGATGACCTTGACATATCTATGAGACGCAGGGACTATGAAAGGTTTCTGCGGTACGCCGAAACAGAACTTCCCGAAGGATTTAAAGTCATGCACCATAAAAATCATCCGGGGCATCTTTTCTTTGTTGCCAGGATAGTCGGCAAGCCAAGGATCTGCTTTGAAAAAGAGCATCTTACCAGATTTCACGGATTTCCGTATATAGCCGGCATCGATCTGTTTGTTCTGGATAATGCATGTAAGGACAGGGACAGGGAGTACTTAAAGTCAAAAAAGGCGGAGTTTGTTCTTACGGTAGCCGATAATATCGCAGAAAACAGAACATCCGGCAGCGAAGCCGAACAGCAGCTTCGTGAGTGCGAAAAGTATACCGGCCATACGATAGACAGGTCACTTAAGGGAGAAGACCTGCGTGTAAGGATGTATGAACTTGTTGAGGGACTGTTCGCCTCGATACCTGATGATGAGTCGGATGCTCTTGTACAGATGATGCCTTTCGGGATGTACGGGAACAAGCTGTACATACCGAAGGAGTACTATCGTGATACTGTAAGGCTTCCTTACATGGATACGACAATGCCCGTTCCGCTGTGCTTTGATGCCGTGATGAGAGCCAAATTCGGCAATTATATGGAGATACACAAAGCATGGAGCGGGCATGATTATCCGTTCTTTTACGGACAGCATGAGCAGCTCCTGGCAACACTTGATTTTGAATATCCGGCTTACAGACCTAAAGCAGAAGATATCGTAAACATTCCTCACAGACTCGGCGGGATAAAGGAAAGATCGGAAGAATTCCTCGGGATCATAAAAGAAAGATCAGAAGCCGTACTTGGCGGCAACAGGGAAGCGGCGATAGAGCTTCAGCGGCTTGCGATCGAATTCGGAACGTTCATCGAGTCGGTATATGGGGAAGGCTTCCCGGTCGTGACGGTGCTTGAAGAGTTGTGCGAATTACTGTACAGACTGTGTAACCAAGAAAGAGTCCCGGATGAGTACAGGGATACAGTCCGAAAACTTGAGGACAGCATATGCAGTAACATACAAAACCGTCACGATATAGTGTTCATGCCATTCGCGGCTAAACACTGGAAATATATGGAGCCGCTTTACAACCGGTATTCAAGAGAAAAAGAACTTCATATCCACGTTGTTCCGATCCCGTATTATTACAAGGCATATGACGGAGTTTTTACGGATGAGGTATTTGGTCCCGAAGGATATCCCGCAGGCCTTTGTACGGAAGACTACACAAGCTTTGATCTTGAAGGAATGCATCCGGATAAGATCGTCATCCAGAATCCGTTTGATGAATGGAATACTGTAATGTCGACAGATCCCGCATTTTATTCGAAAAACATAAGGAAGTTTACGGATGAACTTGTTTATGTTCCGTTCTTTGTGACGGATGATTTTTCAAAGGAAAGCGGCCGGGATTATATAAACATGGATCACTATGTCTGCATGCCCGGTGTGATAAATGCGGACACTGTAATACTCGGCAGCGACGTCATAAAGGATACCTACATCGAAAAGATAATGGAGTTTGTAAACACGGATAACGAAGAGGTGAAAGAGGTCCTTGAAAAAAAGATGATCGTTGACCCGAAGGCTGTATTTACGGATGCGGACAAATCCCGGAAGATGGCAGAAGGTGACAAAAAAACGATACTGTTCTATACGTCGATAAGCAGCCTCGCGGAAAAGGGTATAAAAGCGGTCGAAAAGATAGAAAGAACGCTGGATATATTTGCCGAAAATGAAGACAGTATCAGGGTTATATGGGTGACAAGGTGCTGCTCCGACTTTCCTGAGTCGCTTGATAAAGCTGTAGCGGATGATTTTCGCGAAGCGGTAAAGCGATTTAAGCATATGAAAATCGGGGAATACATTGAAGATCCGGATGCGCATGACGGAGATGTTCTCGCAGGATCGAGCGATGCCTATTACGGAGAGCCTTCATCCGTTGCCTTGAAGGTATTTTACATGCATAAACCGCTTATGATAATGAACACGGATGTATAGCGATATATTTGGAATCGGAAGCCTTTGTATGGTATAATTTTTGATAGTTTTTATTATTGATGGGGTTCCTAAACGGAAGAGGTGTTTATATGGATTCAAAGATAAGATCGATCGTTAAGAAACTGACGCTGGAAGAAAAAGTCAGTCTGTGTTCGGGTTCGGATTTCTGGCATACAAAAGAGATAGATAGACTGCAGATACCTGCTGTCATGGTAAGCGACGGACCGAGCGGTCTGCGAAAACAGGATCCCGACGCGGATGTTAGATCAGTCAATAACAGTATCGAAGCAGTGTGTTTTCCTGCGGGAGTAAATCTCGCAGCCAGCTTTGATACTGATATAGTACAGACTGTCGGAGAAGCGATCGGAGAGGAGTGCCAGGCAGAGAATGTAGGGACGATCCTCGGCCCCGGATGCAACATCAAAAGATCGCCTCTGTGCGGCAGGAATTTTGAGTATTATTCGGAGGATCCGTATCTGTCAGGTAAGATAGCTGCCGCTTACATAAGGGGTGTTCAGTCCAAAGGCGTGGGTACATCGCTGAAACATTTTTGCGCGAACAATCAGGAGTTCCGCCGTAACAGTTATGATTCGAGGATCGACGAGCGGACACTGCGTGAGATATACCTGAAGGGTTTTGAGATCGCCGTTAAGGAGTCACAGCCATGGACCGTGATGTGTGCGTATAACCTCGTCAACGGGGTCCAGATGTCGGAGAATAAGAGACTGCTCACCGATATACTGAGAAAAGAATGGGGATTTGAAGGCGCCGTCATCAGTGACTGGGGTGCGGTCAGGGACCGCGTTAAAGGTATCGCGGCAGGACTTGATCTGGAAATGCCCGGATCCGGCGGAGCTTATGATAAGCTTGTCATCGATGCGGTACAAAAAGGTGAGCTTGCCGAAGAGGATCTTGATGCGTGTGTCGAGAGGGTCCTTGAACTTGTATTTAAGATAGTTGAAAATCATGACAGCAATGCTAAATGGGATAAGGATGAACACCACCGCCTTGTGAGGGATATCGCCGGTGAATGCATGGTCCTTCTGAAAAATGAGAACAAAGTTCTTCCCGTAAAGAGCAGTGAATATGTTCTCCTTGTCGGCGGGTTTGCCAAAAATCCCAGATTCCAGGGCGGAGGAAGTTCGCATATCAGGACAGGCAATGTAGATTCCATTCTGATAGGTATGCAGTGGAACTCCAAGGTTACATTCGAGGAGGGATTTTCTGCTGAAGATGATAAATATGATAAGGCAAAATTCGATCGTGCCGTAAGTGCCGCGAAGAATGTGGATAAGGTCATTATCTTTGCGGGGCTTCCGGAATCGTATGAATCCGAAGGGTATGACAGAAAGCATATGGATATGCCGCAGGTCCAGAATGATCTTATCGAAGCGATAGCAGGGGTTAATCCGCATGTGATAGTTGTTCTCTCGAACGGATCGCCGGTTACGATGCCGTGGGCCAACAAGGTTGAAGGCATTCTTGAGACGTATCTGTGCGGTGAGGGAGTCGGGATCGCTACGGCGCTGGCTCTTTCGGGTAAGACCAACCCTTCAGGACGACTTCCTGAGACGATGCCGCTGCGTGTTGAAGATAATCCTTCATATATTGATTTTTCCGGAGACTGTTCAAAGATCGATTACCGAGAGGGTATCTTTGTGGGATACAGATATTATTCCCGTAAAAAGATGCCGGTACGGTTCCCCTTTGGTTACGGGCTGTCATACAGCACTTTTTCATACGGCAGGATGTCGGTCGATACCGATAAGATGCGTGATGATGAAACCGTGGAAGTAACGGTGGAGGTGATAAATGAAAGTGATATCCCGGGCAAGGAAGTGGTCCAGCTCTATGTTGAAGCGGATATACCGAACACGAAGATAAGAAGGGCAGTTCGCGAACTCAAAGGATTTACGAAAGTGTTCCTTGATGCTCACGAAAGAAAGTCCGTAAGTTTCATTCTGGACAAGAGCGCATTCGCATATTATGACGAGGAACTGTCCGACTGGTATACGGAACCGGGTGATTATAAGATCGAGATATGCAGAAATGCCGAGGAAGTCGTTACGTACAAAACCGTAACCGTTACCCCGAGAAAACCCCGGAAGCCGGTATATGATGAGAACTCGATATATAAAGACATAATGGAGGATCCCAAGGCAGCGAAGACGGCAAAGCCGTATTTTGATAAATATGTTAAGGAAATCCTTAACAAACAAAATGCGGACGGTGTTGCGTCGGATGCATTCGGAGCGGATCCTGCCGTATATCTTGGGGATACAACGCTTCGCAATATAGTAAATATGAGCTTCGGAGATTTTACTTACGAAGAGATGCGAGAGCTCATAAATAAGCTTAATGCCTGACCAAAAAGGGAGGAATGATAATGATAAGATTTGCCGGATCAGCAAAAAAGAAGATCACGAAGGCGGTTGCACTCGTATGTGCTGCAGGAATTTTCCTGGAAGGCTGTTCGGGTGTTTCGATGAATGTTGATAATCCGACTCAGGATAATCCGACTGAGGAAAAAACCGAGGACGTTCAGGAAGCCGGCGCAAAAAGCGATATATCGGACAGCGTCAAAACATGGACAAGGAAAAGCCTTCTTCCTTTGGAAAATGATGAGAGCGAGCTTGCCGGACTGAAACCTGCGGTAGAAAATATTGAGATCGCGGACGATTTGTCCAATATCATCAATCACGATGAATATGATTATTACGACAAAGAGTGGCTTGATAAGATCAAAAAGAACGGATTTGTCGTATCTGACGGTGCGGGTAAAGAGTTTTTCGAGATATATGAGATGAACCGGTATTGCCAGACTCCGAATTTTGTTACCGTTGATTCGATGATGCATACCTATCATATTTATTTTGCGTACCTGATGAGAGGAATCGAGAAGGACCATCTGTATGATGAATTAAAAAAGCTTACCGGGGATATGCTCAAAGCTTCTTCGGATCAGTATGACACATTAAAAGGTACAGAATGGGCATCCGCATCAGAAAGATGCGTTGCATTCTTTTCGGTTGCGGCGCTTCTGCTTGATGATACCGCTGAGTATCCGGCGGATGTCAAGGACATCGTTGAGTTCGAACATGACCATATCATGAGCGCCGAGGGGATCGAGACATCCGTTCTTACGGGTGATTACGAGGACTACAGTCAGTACAAGCCGCGGGGATATTATGAAGGAGATGCGACTCTGGAAAAATACTTCCGTGCAATGATGTGGTACGGAAGAAGACAGTTTGATCAAATAGATGAGGATGCGGACAGATCTGCACTTTTGATCACTCTTGCACTTGATAAGGGCGATCGTGACCTGTGGAGTTCGATATATGAAGTTACTTCGTTTTTTGCGGGAGCAAGCGATGATCTCGGGTATTATGAGTATATGCCGGCGATAATAGATGCTTACGGCGAGTCAGTCGACGCTTCATCCATAGCAGGGGATGACGCGGGTTGGAAGAAGTTCCATGCGCTTACCGGAAAGATGCGTGCTCCGAGGATCAACTCCATTCCGATAGAAGATTCGGATGACGAGAGTAACGTGATCCTCGGCTACAGGTTCATGGGCCAGCGTTTTACGATCGATGCGACCATAATGCAGGAACTCACATACAGAAGAGTGGGTGAATACGAGGATGATGACAAGAGACTGCTTCCGGATTTCCTTGACGTTCCGGCGGCACTCGGATCTGACAAGGCATATTCCATACTGGATGATATGGGAGCGACCGCATACAAGAATTACGATAAGAATATGGAGACAATGCGGGAAGAGTTCTCCGGGAATGATTGCAAGATATGGAACGCAAGCCTGTATGCCGGGTGGCTTAATACGTTAAGACCGCTTCTTGACCAAAAAGGCGAGGGATATCCGGCTTTTATGCGGGGTGATGAATGGGCCAAAAAGGATCTTGAGACATTTGCCGGAAGTTATACCGAACTGAAACATGACACGGTACTATATTCAAAACAGGTTATGGCCGAGATGGGCGGCGGCTGGGAAGATGACAAGGATTTCAGGGGATATGTTGAGCCCGAACCGCTTGTTTTCTCGAGATTTGAGACACTTGCAAAAAATACGGCAAAGGGGCTTGGTATGCTCGGATATTTATCTGATGCGGACGAGGAAAACCTTGATAAGCTTGCAGAACTTGCCGGCAAGTTAAAGACCATATCCGTCAAGGAACTTGAGAACGAAAAACTTACCGATAAGGAATATGAACTTATCGAGATATACGGTGGCGAGATAGAGCATTTCTGGCTCGACGCCATGAAAGCACAGACGGGGGATGAGTATCCTTCTTCCGAAAACTATCCCGCTGCGCTTGTAGTCGACGTAGCAACGGATCCCAACGGAAGAGTGCTCCAGATGGCAACAGGTGACCCTGCAACCATATATGTTGTTGTTCCGGTCGACGGGAAGCTTCGTATAGCGGAAGGCAGTGTGTTCAGCTTCTATCAGTTTGAACAGCCGATATCCGACAGACTCACCGATTCCGAGTGGAGAAAAAAGATGGGAATAACCAATGAGAGTTATGAAGATATGACACCGTATGGAAAGGCTTACGATCATCCGGACTGGGCGTACAGCTACAGATATGTATATAATTATGACTAAGAAGAGATGGATAATAACTATACTGTCATTAATTCTGATCATGATCACAGCAGCATCCGCTGCTGTGATTTTAAATAGACTGACTGTGCTGCCTCCTGTCGACAAGACGATAAGATCCGCTGACGGAGATCTTTGCATCAGGGAAGAGGGAAGACATATAACGGTTTGGCAGGCAGATACGGTTATATGGGAACTTGACAGAAATATCCTCGCGCAGGATATTCTGTTTGAGGATGTAGATCATGACGGCCGGGATGAGCTTATGATCCTGTGCTGGAAACGCGGCAGATACGGCAGCAGGAGACCTTCGTGGGTAAAGAGGGATGAGCTTGGATATTCTCAGCATATCTATATATATGAGGTTGCAGACGGTAAGATAAGACCCAAATGGATGGCTTCCGATATAGGTATGAAAGCAGCTTCATGGGAGTTTGATGACGGGGTTCTTACGATAACCGATAGCGATGGAGTTAAGACACAGTGGATCTGGATATCGTGGGGATTGGAGAAAATGTAGATTTTATGAAAATGCTGTGATATAATTAATACTGATGTAAACAAGGATGTTTACCGATACTATAGTTGTCGAATTGCATGGAAGCGTGGGGGTACAAAATGGAAACTATCAGAGAACAGAAGTTAGAAGCACTCAGAGCAGCATCGGATTATCTTGACAGACTGATCCCTGCTATGGAGCAGGTTGTTTCCGAGATCAAAGGAGATATGCAGGAGGATACGATCGATTTTCTTCTTCAGATCATGGATGGATTTAATTTTATGATCGAGACTTATAATGTAACAAGAGATATGATCAATGATCCTGAACCGCTCATCAACGATGACAAGCTGGAGGTGGCAGTCAATGCACTCAGCGACGGATTTTCCAAGAAGGATTATCCGGCTATCTCGGATGAACTGGCAAGTGACATCCTGCCGTTCCTTAAGGTGTTCAAAGAAGCAGCGGATAAAAAGATCGCATAGTAAACAGCATTATATTAAGAAGAAAGCCCTGCAGTTTGCAGGGCTTTCTTCTTTCCGTCTGATATCAACGGGTCATCTTATGTGTAACTCGAAAACATCATTCCGCTGTAATTGCTCGTTACATAAGGAGTTGCGAATCCGTGACCGGGGTTCTTGTATGCAACGATGGTCTTCTGTGTGTACTCCATCGGATCAAGAGCCACCTTGTTCGCACGGGCAAGTACACCTTCCGCGAACTTCTTGATAGGTGCAAACTGATTCATTGCATCATCCTCACGTGCAGTCTGTGTCAGAAGGTTATTATCTATATTGATAGTGCCGTCTTCCCTGAAACTGAGACCGATCGATTCAAGCTCTGTCGAATACAACTGTGCGATCTTGCTCATCTCGCGGACAAGTTTCTTCGAGTATGGCTGCGATTCGGCGTATGCGTTGACGTTGTTGATGAATGAATTGTATCCGTTTACAAGGTTAGTGATGTTCTCGGTTACAGACTCAACATCGGTCTTAAGGCCTATGCTTACCGAAGAATCATCGGTGCTGATACCGCTCAAGTTGATGTCGTACATCTTTTCGATCGAGAAATGATTCGAGAAGGTGCTCCGCTCCTCACCGTTTAATGTAAAGAGTGAATTCTGAGGATATTCGGTCACATCTCCGATACCGAAGTAATCAACCGTACCTGCAGTCTTATGTGTATTGTTATCGGAAATAACAAAATTCGTGCCGCCCTCATCCCGGACACCCGTATCATCCGACTTGATCGAAAGAGCGACCTTTCCTTCGTCGTCGGTAAGAACAGATGCATTTACTCCTATGTTGGAACGGGTAATGAGTCTTGAGAGCTTCTCTTCTATGATCTTGTTCGTATCATTCTCTCCGATATTGAACTGGAACTCATAATCCATATCCCTTGAATGAATATCAAATGAATACGTTCCGGGTTCAAGCCCCATCTCATCGGGCTCAAGGAACTTACCGCGGTTTTCCTGTACACCGGCAAGCTGTTTGACCGAGATCTCAAGAGTCGGTATCGAATCCGGATCGATGGCAGCGCCGCCGATATATGAAGCCTGAACGATGTTCTCGTCGCTTGATGCAACAGCCTTCTGATCGAGCATGCTGTCGGAATCATCCATCGACAGTGATGAGATGACATTCTTGAGCGACCTTGCATTCTCCTTCAGTCCGACCGCAAACTCCTGTGTAGACGGAGAATTGTCAAGCAGGAACAGGGGCGCTTCTTTATTCATCTTAACAATGGAATTATAAAGACCACGAAGCTCGCTCTTCTTATGGGTATCATACTTGCTGTTGGTACCCGTTGGCGCGTACGTGGTAAGGAAATGATTATATACAGTAGAAATAGCTGTATTATCTGCCATTGTTGCCCCTCCTTTCCTCCTTGAATGGTAAAGCTTCCCCGGATTCAGTTCCGGGTCCTGTTCGTAAGGATCGAACAGGCGCTCGGGCATAAAATGCTACTTTTATGCCTCTATACTACTATCAAAGACATAGAAAATCAAGGGTTTTTGCGTAAAAACAGGGCAAAAAAACGCCTAAAAAGCACCAATATTATGTTAAGTAAATTGGGCATTATCACAAGAGAACAAAAACAGCACCAACATATGGTAGTTACTGTATTGTTCGTGTCATGATATGCCGTTTTGCATATTTTAATGAAAAGATCAAAAACTGATTGACGCTGCATGGTTCGTGTGTTATATTATTCCGGCGAGACGAGATTGAGTCTTTTTTTTGTGCTGTAAATACTCTCGCATACAGTTACAGTTTTAATCCAGAGAGGTGGAAAAAATGCGTACCAGAATTACACTTGCCTGCACAGAGTGCAAGAACAGAAATTACGATACAAAGAAGGATAAGAAAACTCATCCTGATCGTATGGAAACAAAGAAATATTGCAGATTCTGCAAGAAGCATACATTACACAAGGAGACGAAGTAATGGCAGAGACGAATAACGGAACGGATGTTGTCGCAAAAAAGGGCAAAGACTTGTTTAAAGGTCTTAAGGCTGAGTTTCACAAGATCAGCTGGACTTCCAAGGATGATGTGACAAAGCAGACTGTCGCTGTAGTTGTTGTGTCTGTCATTTTGGGACTTCTGATCGCAGTAATAGATTTCCTGCTCCAGTCGGGGATCAATTTCCTGGTCAGTCTTTAACATTGTAAAGTGAGGGATTACCGTGGCAGATACGAACAACATGGAGCTTTCGGAAGAGATAAAAGAAGAAAATGCGGAATTTGCCGAGGATGCACCCGAAGATAAGGGGCCCAAGGCAAACTGGTATGTTGTACATACATATTCCGGATACGAGAATAAAGTAAAAGCAAATATTGAGAAGACTATAGAAAACAGACATCTTGAGAATGAGATACTTGAAGTCAGAGTTCCCATGCAGGATGTTACCGAGGTCAAGAACGGTGTCCGCAAGACGACCGCCAAGAAGATGTTCCCCGGCTATGTTCTTATCAATATGATTATGAATGACGTTACATGGTACGTAGTGCGTAATACAAGAGGAGTTACGGGATTCGTAGGTCCGGGAAGCAAGCCTGTACCGCTTTCGGACGGTGAGATGAAGCCGCTCGGTATC
>JAFZQP010000103.1 GCA_017620345.1 Lachnospiraceae bacterium | reverse complement strand
CAGTTTTACGCGGAACATCGCATTGGGAAGTTTCTCAACAACTGTTCCTTCAAGCTCGATCACGTCTGCTTTTGACATATATTTCCTCCAAATTCCGCCTAGCGGTCCTTACCGGATGAAAGAGTGAGTATTTCAGGTTCACCCTCTGTGATTAGTATCGTGTTCTCATAATGTGCCGAAGGAAGTCCGTCTTCAGCTACAACCGTCCAGTCATCGTCCAGCCATTCCACATCATATCTTCCAAGATTGATCATGGGTTCAACAGCCAGTGTCATTCCGGGCATAAGTTTGATCCAGCGTCTGTGCTGTCTGAAGTTCGGGATCTGCGGATCTTCGTGAAGCGATGTCCCTATCCCGTGGCCGACCAGATCTCTTACGATCCCGTATCCGTACGGTTTGATAAAATCATCAATGGCATTTGATATATCGTGCAGGTGATTCCCTGCTTTTGCCATCTTGATACCTTCAAAGAACGACTGCTTCGTTACATCAATGAGCTGCTGTACCTCCGGTGCCACAGTTCCGACCGGATATGTCCTTGCAGCATCCGAATGATATCCCTTGTATATGAGTCCGGCATCAAGGCTGACTATATCGCCTTCTTTCAGGATACGGTCCTTTTTGGGTATCCCGTGGACCACTTCCTCGTTGACGGATACACATATGCTTGCCGGATATCCGTTATAGTTGAGAAAATTCGGTACACAACCTCTCTCCATGATCAGTTCATGTCCGTACCTGTCGATATCCAGTGTGGATATCCCCGGTCTTATGAACCTGCCCAGTTCATCATGGACCTCTTCGAGCAGCCTGCATGAGTGCCTCATCAGATCTATCTCGCGTTCGGATTTGATCGTAACGGCCATCTTATGCCTCCAGCAGAGCGGTAATGGCAGCAAATACATCTTTCATATCCTTTGTTCCGTCTACCGTCCGAAGTATGTTCTGCTTGCTGTAATAGTCTATGAGCGGCTGTGTCTGCTTGTGATAAACATCAAGGCGCTTCTGTACGGTCTCGGGCTTGTCATCATCGCGAAGTATCAGTTCTTTGCCGCAATCGTCGCATATGCCCTCTTTTTTCGGAGGGATATACTCGATGTGATATGTCCTTCCGCATCCGGGGCATGAACGTCTTCCGCCCATCCTGCGAATGATGCTCTCATCAGGAACATTTACATCTATTGCAAAGTCGATCTTCTCTCCAAGTTTGGCTACCTCTGTATCAAGAACCTCTGCCTGCGGGATCGTCCTCGGAAATCCATCAAGTACATATCCTTTGCTGCAGTCATCTTTTGACACACGGTCAAGCAGTATCCTTACAGTCAGTTCATCGGGAACGAGCTGTCCCTTGTCCATATACTCTTTTGCTTCTTTTCCGAGGTCAGTGCCTTCTTTTATGTTTGCGCGGAAGATATCCCCTGTTGAGATATGCGGGATACCGTATTTTTCAGCGATGAGCTTTGCCTGAGTTCCCTTACCGGCACCAGGCGCTCCAAGCATGATTATCTTCAATGTCTTCTCCTGTCACCAAAGACAAGGCTCAACGAGAGCCTTGTCTTGTTATGGCATTAAACAATGTATCTTAGTCCGTAAGGAATCCCTTGTAATTTCTTACAAGCATCTGGGATTCGATCTGTTTCATCGTCTCAAGTATTACACCTACTATGATGATAAGGCTGGTACCACCGAATGATACGCTTGCTCCGAACAGTCCGTTGAAGATGATCGGAATGATAGCTACGATGATAAGACCTACAGCACCGATAAATACGATGTAATTAAGAACCTTGTTGAGGTAGTCCTGGGTAGGCTTGCCCGGACGTGTTCCGGGGATGAAGCCGCCTGACTTCTTCATGTTCTCTGCAACTTCCATCGGATTGAATGTTATCGAAGTATAGAAATATGCGAAGAACACTACAAGGATCACATAGAACAGTGCACCCCATGTGTATGACCATGCACCCTTCTTGAACCAGTTTCCTGAATTAAGGAAATACAGGAACTTCTGCCAGCCGGTAGCTGTCTTGTTTCCGAAGAACGATGAGATAACTCCGGGAAGCTGCATAAGGCTTGATGCAAAGATGATCGGGATAACGCCGCCGGTGTTTACCTTGAGAGGAATATGTGACGACTGTCCGCCAACCATCTTACGTCCCTGAACCTTCTTGGCATACTGAACGGGGATCCTTCTCTCTGCACCGTTTAAGATGACCGTAAGGATGACCGTTACGATTATGATCACAGCGATGATGAGGATAGCGATCGTTCCCGCACCATACTTGTGTGCCTCAAACTGAGGGGTAACAAACTGATTCCATAATGATCTCAGATCCTGAGGGATCCTCGATATGATGTTGATAGTAAGTACGATAGATATACCGTTACCTACACCGTTTTCGGTAATACGCTCACCGATCCACATGATAAATGCAGATCCGGCTGTAAGAGCCGTTATTACCATTATCACGTTAAGTGCATTGAACTCAGCCAGCAGTCCCTGACGACCGAATCCGATAGCCATTGCCGATGACTCCATAAGAGCCAGGCCGACGGTCACGTAACGTGTTATTGAAGCAATTTTCTTTCTGCCGTCTTCACCTTCACGCTGCATCTCCTCAAGTTTGGGGATAGCTATCGTAAGCAGCTGCATTATGATCGATGAAGTAATGTACGGTGTGATATTAAGTGCGAACACCGACATGTTAAGGAATGAACCGCCTGTAAAAGCATCCATGAAACTGAACGCATCGCCGGTCTGCTGTGAGAACCAGTTCGCGAAGTAGTTTCTGTCAACACCGGGAACAGGAAGTTCACAACCAAGCCTTACAACTACGAGCATTATGAGCGTGTAGATGAGCTTGTTCCTGATATCCTTGATCTTAAAGGCATTTTTAACTGTCTCCAGCATTAGATCACCTCTGCTTTTCCACCAAGGCTTTCAATCTTTTCCTTTGCCGATGCCGAAAAAGCATTAGCCTGGACTGTAAGCTTCTTGGTAAGTTCTCCTGAACCTAAGATCTTAACACCATCCTTGGGATTCTTGATGATTCCGATCTCTTTCATTGCATCTACAGTAACGGTCGCACCGTCTTCGAACACTTCAAGTGCCGACATGTTGATCCCGATTATCTCCTTGGTGTTCCTGTTCTTGAACCCTCTCTTCGGGATTCTTCTGTATAACGGCATCTGTCCGCCTTCGAAACCGATCCTGGGTGCGCCGGAACGCGCTTTCTGACCTTTGTGGCCTTTGCCGGCAGTCTTGCCGTTCCCTGATCCGTGTCCACGTCCTCTTCTAAAATTATCACTGTGCTTAGAGCCTTCAGCCGGCTG
>JAFZQP010000102.1 GCA_017620345.1 Lachnospiraceae bacterium | reverse complement strand
GGTTATTTTGTGAAGATTTCTGATATAACGATGTTGATCGCCGCTCATTGATATGAAGAGAGAAAAAAAAGGAACAATTGAAACGATACTGACTGACACCGTCAGACTCGGATCACTGTTTATTCTGGCAGTGACTGTCATTATCATGATCATTGCCGCGATCGATAATGATACTGCGGGAGAAGCTTCAATAGGGTCATTTGAGGCGGGGAATTTTTCCGATGACTGGACGCTTATGTTCCATGGTGAACGTCAGACGGTGGATCTTCCGATGAACCTTGATTGCGAGAAGGGTGATGAGCTGATACTCTCCAAGGATCTTCCTGATGATCTGTGCGACGGCATGAGTATAATGATGCGCGCATCAATGGAAGATGTCAGTATTTACATCGGAGGTAAGCTTCGAGAAGTATACTCATCCAATTCCATCGAAGGTCTCAGCTACTATCCGCCAAGTGCATATATAGTAACGCAGGTGGGAAGTCAGGATGCCGGAAAGGATATTGCTCTTCACATTACTGTCAAGAACAAGGGGACACTTAATCCTATCTCACTAAACCACGGAAACAACGGTTGGTTTGAAGTACTCAGGAATTCGCTTCTGATGATCGCCATTGCCACATTTGTGTTATTATGCGGTATCACGATCTCGCTGTCCGCTTTTATCTCGGGCAAAGGTTACAAGACGGAAGCTGCAGGCTATTTGGGGCTGCTCATATTTGATGCGGCATTGTGGCTGGTCAGTGAATCGGTCATAAGACAGCTGGTATTTAACAGAGCGTCCATGTCTCAGTATTTTTCCTATTTTTCATTTGAACTCATTGCACCTTTTGCGTGCATGTACTTTGATGCTGTACAGCACAAGATCTATCACAGAAGATACCTTGTGATGGAGTCGATATGTCTGACTGCGCTGATAGTAAATGTCATACTCGATGCCGGTGATATCCTCAAGATGTTCCAGACTGCTCCGGTATGCCATGTCCTGGCCGGTATCAGCATTATCATGGTCATCATAAACATAATAACGGATTATCGTCGCGACAGGTTGAAAAACTACAGGATCAGCTGTATAGGAACACTTATATTCCTGCTGCTGGCTCTGGTTGAACTGTCAAGGTTCTATTTCCCCGTAAGTGTTGTATTCGGTACATACTTAAGTCTCGGTCTTATCGGTCTGATGGTCGCAACACTGCTTCAGACGCTTTATGACATACTGAAAGAGTATCGGGAACGTGAAAAGAAAAAGACTGCCATGACGATCAGTACTATCGAAACGATAGCGGGCGCAATAGATGCAAGAGATGAGTATACCGGCGGTCATTCCGAAAGGGTCGGCCTGTATTCGCAGAGACTGGCAAGAGAAATGGCTGCGGATTATGAGCTTACCGAAGAAGATATCATCAGGATACATTATATCGGACTTGTCCATGACATCGGAAAGATCGGAGTGGCCGATAACGTTCTTAATAAATCCGGAAAACTCAATGATGAAGAGTTTACGCTCATGAGAAGACACACTGAGATCGGATATGAGATCATGACGAACCTCGGAAGTGAGATAAAAGGTTTGCTTGACGGTATCAGACATCATCATGAACGTTTTGACGGAGACGGCTACCCTGATAAACTGTCGGGTACAGACATACCCCTTGTTGCGAGAATACTGGCCCTTGCGGACAGCTATGATGCGATGACATCAAACCGTGTATACAGAAAGAGGCTCAGCGATGAAGAGGTCAGGGCTGAACTTGTACGCTGCTCGGGTACGCAATTTGATCCGGCGCTTACAGAGATATTCATAAGACTTCTTGATAAGGGAGAACTGAGCGCCGATATCAAAGACGGTATAGCCACGGACAGCGAAGGAAGGATGCGTACATCATCCGTTCTTGAAGATATGCTGTCACGAGACCTGATGAACGAAGTAAAGGTAAGCAATCCTTCGCATGTAAGGATGCTCTGCTATATACTTAAGCTTATGGAAAAGAAGGAGAAGAACTACAAGGTATTATTGATCAGTGACAATGACGGTGATGAGCCTATGTCAGCAAAGACAAAGGCGGCAATAAAGGAACTGTTTGACGATCCTCACGATGTTATCATAAGATACACCTCGAGAGCGTATATTGCAGCATTATATGACAGAAGTGTTGACTGCATCTATCAGGTGACACGCGGCATTAACGAAAAATGTCCGTCCGTTGACATCAGAGTGTTATAACTTCCATTTCTTGTTGCTTTTTTCCGTGACTATGAGCAGAATGTCATCTTCGGAAAAAGCCTTATGGGGATCCACAAAATGAAAAGGCTTGCCTTTTTGTCTGACGGCTACGATGTTCAGGTTCATCATGTGTCGCAGATCCAGTTCCACAAGATCTTTGCCTATCCATTCGGGTCTCGGAACCATTTCTATCATATACATGTTTTCATCGAGCTCATAGAAATCCTTGAAGATGGAAGACAGCATTATCCTTGCGGAACGAGCTCCGCCTTCGCCTTCCGGATCTATTATCTTGTCGGCTCCGATCTTTTTTAAGATCTTTTCCATACGGTCCGTTGAAGCTTTTGCAATGACTACCGGAACGCCCTGTTCTTTGGCAACAGTGACTGTCATTATGGATGCGGCAAGATTACCGCCCATTGAAACGACTACCATATCCATGTTATTAAGTCCCAGTGCCACGACGGCATCTTCATCGGTAAGATCAGCATGTACAGCGGATGTACACTTGCCGGAGAATTCCTCGATTATCTTATCGTCTATATCGACAGCGAGCACATCGGCGCCCATCCGGTACAGATTTTCGGCAAGACTTCTTCCGTATTTTCCAAGTCCCAAAACAGCGATAGATTTTTTCATATATTCCTCCTAACCGACGTAGAACGTCCCTGCAGCATGTTCGATCGAATTATCCGATTTCTTTTCTTTCGCAAAGAAGACCGCCATTGATATGGGACCTATCCTTCCGAGATACATCGATATGATTATTACCACTTGGCCAACGGTATCAAGTTTCGGTGTCAGTCCTCTTGAGAGTCCTACCGTACCGAGAGCGCTGATCACTTCATAGAGGGCGTCGGTATGGGCTATCTTGCAGACCGTCATGAGCAGAAGCGTCATCACAAATACGGTCACCATACTGAAAAAAACGATCGCGGCAGCCTTCTTCAGCTGACCTTCCGGAACTCTTCTGTGAAATATGACATTTTCTTTTTTACCGTTGATATATGAAAATGCATTTATGAAGAACAGGAATGCAGTCATAGTCTTGATACCGCCTGCCGTACCGATCGGTGATCCGCCGATGAACATCAGGATATAACCTATCATACATGATCCTTCGGTCAGGTGCTCCTGCGGCAAAGATGCAAATCCCGCGGTTCTGAATGTTACCGACTGAAAACAGCTGTTGAGCAGTTTGCTGTAAAGAGTCATTGATCCCAAAGTATCGGGATTATTGTATTCGAAGATAAAGATCAGTACTGTACCGGCTGTTATGAGAAATAACGTCATAAGGATGACAACCCTTGTGTGCTCCGGAAGGTGTGAGAAGAACTGGTGGAAAGAAAAACGACGGCGTACGGCATTTTTGATTCCGTCGGCTATATCAAACCATACAATGAATCCTATGCCGCCAAGAACTATAAGTATCATTGTTGTCAACATAAGGATCCCGGAATCACGAAGCCCGATCATGCTGTCAGGTCCGATCACATCCATACCTGCGTTACAAAATGCCGATACCGACTGAAAGACAGATGCCCATGTACCTTTTGATACGCCGAGCATCGGTATCAGTTTTATGGAACAGATCAGAGCACCGCACAATTCAATGATAAGTACACCTTTGAACATGCGTATAAGGAAATTTATAACTCCCTGCTGATTGTCAAGATTAAGGGAATCGCCGAGAAGCATCCTGTTGGAGAGAAAGATCTTTCTTCCGGTTGCTATCATGATCATTGAAAGGACGGAAACAACTCCGAGACCACCGATCTGAATGAGTATAAGTATGACGAGCTGGCCAAAGAAACTCCAGTATGCATAAGTGTCGACAACAACAAGACCCGTTACACATACGGATGTTGTTGACGTAAAAAGTGCGGTAAGAAAGTCGGATCCCTGCCCGGATGAGCATGAAACTGGGAGCATCAGAAGAAGCGTCCCTATAGTGATGACTATAAGGAAACTTATAGGTATATAGTGTACCGGTGCTATTCTTGGAAACTTCAAAACACCTACCTCCCACAAAACAACCACTGTATTATATCACACGGAGAGGAAAAACATGAAATTAAATAAGGAACAATACATCGCAGCACACCATTACAGAGGTCCGATGCTCGTACTGGCAGGTCCGGGAAGCGGCAAGACTCATCTTCTTGTGGAGAGG
>JAFZQP010000101.1 GCA_017620345.1 Lachnospiraceae bacterium | reverse complement strand
GCAGGAACAGCCAGAAGTATGGGCGTAACGGTTGAAGAGTAGGAGGAAGCTTAAATGAAACACGGAAAGAAATATAACGAAGCAGCAAAGCTTGTAGATCGTGCAACTTCCTACGAGCCCGCTGAGGCGATCGCACTTGTAAAAAAGACGGCGACAGCCAAATTTGATGAGACTGTTGAAGTACATATCCGTACAGGCTGTGACGGCAGACATGCCGAGCAGCAGATCAGAGGAGCGGTCGTACTTCCCAACGGAACAGGTAAGACAGTAAAAGTTCTTGTATTTGCAAAAGGCGACAAGGTTTCAGAGGCTGAGAACGCAGGCGCTGATTTTGTAGGCGGCGACGAGCTCATTCCGAAGATCCAGAACGAAGGATGGCTTGATTTTGACGTAGTTGTTGCAACACCCGATATGATGGGCGTTGTCGGACGTCTCGGTAAGGTTCTCGGTCCCAAAGGACTTATGCCGAACCCCAAAGCAGGAACTGTTACGATGGATGTTGCGAAGGCTATCGCAGACATCAAGGCAGGTAAGATCGAGTACAGACTTGACAAGACAAACATCATTCACTGTCTTGTAGGAAAGGCAAGCTTCTCTGAGGAAAAGCTTTCGGAGAACTTCGATGCACTCATGGAAGCCATCGTTAAGGCTAAGCCTTCGGCTCTTAAGGGACAGTACTTAAGAAGTATCAGCCTGTCCACAACAATGGGCCCCGGCGTTAAGGTTTCTGTTGCAAAATATTGATCGATAAGATTAAAAAGCTTAATATTGTGATCCTGGCCGTAAGCCTTACGATGGTTTGCGGATGTGATGTACCGTTTTTGGACGTCAATGTCAGGATCGATAAACAGGAGGAGTCCGCTGATGAGATATCGGCGGCTCCTCCTGTCATTTCAATAAATGACGGTGGTTCACCCGTTATCACTCCGGTTCCCGAAGAAGATGAATACGAATACGAGGAGATCTACGATCCGGTTGAAAAACAGTATTCCGTTGAAACGGCTGACCATGAAAAGGTCACGCTCGCTTTCGTAGGAGACATCGGGTTTGCCCAGGGGTATGCGACGATAAACAAATACCGCAGTAACGGAAGCGACATTCACAACAGCATGGACGAGGGAGTTCTGTCGATCATGCAGGGTGCGGATATCATGATGGCGAACAACGAGTTCCCGTACAGCGACAGGGGAACGCCGACGCCGAACAAGACGTTCACGTTTCGTGCCGATCCGAAGGACGCTCATATAATGCAGGACATGGGTGTCGATATCGTGGGTCTTGCCAACAACCATGCCTACGATTACGGTCCGGATGCCCTTATAGATACGATAGATACGTTAAACGACATAAAGCTTCCGTTCGTAGGTGCCGGAAAGAACATAGATGAGGCGATGCACCCCGCATATTTTCACGTGAACGGTCATGTCGTGTCCATAGTTGCCGCAACCCAGATCGAGAGACTCGGAAGCCCCGATACAAAGGAAGCAACGGCTGACTCGCCGGGAGTATTGCGAACTCTCGATCCGAAAAAGGCTGTTGCGGCAATAGAAGAGGCGGCTGCAAACAGCGATTTTACGGTAATGTTCGTACATTGGGGTACGGAGAGTACCGACCTTGTTGAAAAGAGCCAGCGGGATCTTGCAAGAGCATACGTTGATGCCGGTGCGGACCTTATCATCGGAGCACACCCTCACGTTCTTCAGGGTATCGATTATGTTGATGATGTTCCTGTGTTTTACAGCCTCGGTAACTTCTGGTTTAATTCCAAGACACTTGATACATGTATAGTACGTGCGACGCTTGACAGCGAATGCAGGCTGTCACAGGTCGAGTTCATACCCTGCATCCAGCGTGGATCCTGTGTTGTGAGTGCGACTGACAGTGAAAAGGCGCGCATCTTTGAGTATATGCGCGGAATATCAAACTATGCCGAGATTGATGATAACGGGTTTGTTACTAAGTCCGATACGGACCACAACACCCAGAACGGGCAGAATACATCTCCCGCAAGAAAGAGCCCGGAGCCTGCAGAGGGTGCAGATCCCGCAGCAGTTCCCGCCTCCGGCGAAAATCCTCCCGCCACTTCTTCGCAGACCCAGGAAGAGCCCACGCAGCAGGCGAATGATATCCCCGACTGGGCAGTTCAGTTTGATTAGCACATCCTTAATATGAACACTAGTTTTGTGTTGACAAGAAATATATGAATACGTATCATTAGGATACGAATTATTTGGATCATATCTCAAAACGTTTCAGGCGTATCACTTCGCCAGGAGATTCCATTAATTTGTAACTTGAAATCTGTTGACGAAGGAGGAGGTGTATTTTATGTCGGAAATTACAGAATTAAAAGAAGATATGAAGGCGATGTTCACGGACATGCGTCGGGAAATGAAAGAGGAATTCGGCAAAGTCCACGAGGAAATGAACCAGAGATTTGGCAAAGTCCATGAGGAAATGGACCAGAGATTTGGCAAAGTCCATGAGGAAATGAACCAGAGATTTGGCAAGGTCGATGAGAAGTTCGACAAGATCGAT
>JAFZQP010000100.1 GCA_017620345.1 Lachnospiraceae bacterium | reverse complement strand
GATCCTTATATTGGAATCTTCCGGATCCTTCTTGTACGGATACGTCGCTCCTGCTCCGGTCATCGTCACACCGGCATCCTTGCACATGCCGACTACCGTCTTCGCGCACCCGGGAAGTGTATTAAATGAAACAAAATACCCGCCCACGGGATTCGACCATTTGCCGATGCCGAGACCTCCGAGTTCCTCATTAAGTCTCTTCTGTACGAGTTCGAACTTCGGCCGGAGTATAGCCGCATGCTTTTTCATATGCTCTCTCATGCCGTTCGCATCTTTGAAATATCTGACATGGCGGAGCTGGTTGAGCTTGTCCGGTCCGATCGTCTGTATCGTGATAACACTTTTGATATAATCAAGATTCTTCTTACTTGTACCAAGAGCCGCAAGTCCGCTTCCGGGGAATGTGACTTTGGAGGTTGAGCAGAACTTGTATACGATATCCGGGTTTCCTGCTTTTTCACACTCAGCCAGGATCTCGAGCAGTTTATCCTGTTTGTCATCATACAGGTGATGGATGCAGTACGCATTATCCCAGAATATCCTGAAATCCTCAGCCGCGGGTTTTAGCGCAGCAAACCTCTTTACGGTCTCATCGGAGTATGTCACGCCGCCCGGATTCGAATATTTCGGCACACACCATATACCTTTGACCGTCGAATCGTTATTGACATATTTTTCGACCAGATCCATGTCCGGACCGTCATCGGTCATAGGGATATTGATCATCTCGATACCGAACTGTTCGGTGATCGCAAAATGCCTGTCATAACCGGGAACCGGACAGAGGAATTTAACCTTGTCGAGCTTGCACCAGGGCGTTGAGCCGCATACGCCGAGTATCATCGATCTTGCAACCGTATCATACATTACGTTGAGACTCGAATTACCGAAAACGATGACGTTCTCATCGCTGATCTCCATCATCTGGCCCATAAGCCTTCTTGCTTCATGTATACCGGTAAGTTCACCGTAGTTACGGCAGTCCTTGCCCTCTTCAGAAATAAAATCAGAGTCCGGATACAGCATTCCGAAAAAATCAGCCTCCATATCAAGCTGCTCGGCCGAAGGAAGACCTCTTGCCATGTTAAGCTTAAGTCCTCTTGCTTTCATATCTTCATATTGTAAGAACAGTTTCTGTTCAAGTTCGATCAGTTCATCTCTTGTAAGTTCGCTGTAAGGTTTCATAATAGATGCTCCTCTCCGTTAAATTTCATAAATTATACATTATTATCCGGCCGTAAACAATAATAATGTGGATAGGTATTGCGCCGGCCTATCTAATGCGGTATATTAGATGTGTTAATTTAAGAGATTATAAAGGGTGAAAATCATGAGCGTAACATCATCAAGTCTTCGTCAACCGAGGACCAAACTGAAAGATCGCGTTCTTCCCGATTACACGAAAGGTGAAGAGATCTTCAACATGGTCAGTCATATAGTAGGCGGTGCTCTCGGTATCGCCGCCCTCGTGCTGTGCGTCATAAAGTCTGCCATGAAGGGCGATCCGTGGGGAGTCGTCTCATCATCCATCTACGGCTCGTCGCTCATTATACTCTATACTATGAGCAGCGTGTACCACGGACTTCATAAGAACATGGGCAAGAAAGTCATGCAGGTCATAGATCACTGCACGATATATTATCTGATCGGTGGAACATACACGGTCATACTCCTTACAGGAGTCAGGCGCATCCATCCCGGATGGGCATGGACGATGTTCGGTATCGTCTGGGGGCTTTCCATTATGGCAGCCGTATTCACAGCCATCGATCACAACAAATACCAGCGCCTGTCGATGATATGCTATATCGCCATCGGCTGGTGTATCGTCATTGCCGCCAAACCCACCATTGAAGCCATCGGCTGGGGTGCGATCTTCTGGGTACTCGGCGGCGGGATCTCCTACACTATCGGTGCCATACTCTACGCCATCGGCAAGAAAAAAGGAAAACGGTACATGCATTCCGTTTTCCATCTCTTCGTAGTCGCAGGCAGCGTCCTGCAGTTCTTTGGAATATTCTTTTTTGTATTATAGCAATAACTCACATCGTATATCCCTCGGGATCAGCCCCTGGAAGAAGTCCCCGTCGACAGGACTTCCGACAACACTGCCATAGTGAGTCGGTATCACGACTCTCGGATGTATCATCTTGGTAAGCATTGCAGCTGCCGTTGCATCCATCGTATATGTTCCTCCGATCGGAAGGAACGCAACATCACATTTGATATCTCTAATCTCAGGTATGGGATCGGTATCTCCTGCCACATAATACTTATTGGCATCTATCGTAACAACATATCCCATCCAGCCGTTTCTCCTGATATGAAAAGGTTTTCCCTGATTATAGGCAGGATACGTCTCAACCATGAGGCGTGACACCTCACGTTTTTCTCCGGGTCTTACCTTCACTATATGACTTTCGGGTATGGTGGTTATATCCCCGGTCAGATGTGCCATGGATTCGGGGATAACGAGATAACCGTCGGGTTTTATGACCTTACGGATATCCTCCGGCGAGAAATGATCGTAGTGCTCATGGGTTACGAATACGTAATCTCCGTCAAGCGGCTGCCCGTCGATCTGCCAGGGATCAAAGTATAAAGTCTTCGAAGCTCTTATCCGAATACTGCTTTGTACGTTTACAGCAATATTGACTCCCATACAAAACCTCTTTACGGGCTACAGTACTGCCCGTATCGCCTCCAGAAGATCCGAATATTCCTCGTATGCCGGAATATCGGGATGATCTTCTTTTATGCTCTCGGTCGTCCTGAAGAGAAAACCTGCCTTTCCCGCTTCTATCATCGCCAGATCGTTAAAACTGTCACCGGCGGCGATCGTATCAAATCCGATCGACTGAAGTGCCTTTACTGTCGTAAGCTTTGACTTCGGGCAGCGCATCTTATAACCGGTAATGGAACCGTCCTGCCCTACTTCAAGCGTATTGCAGAAAAGAGTCGGCCAGCCGAGCTTTTTCATAAGCGGTGCTGCGAACTGATCAAATGTATCGCTGATGATGATCGCCTGCGTTATGCTGCGAAGCTCATCAAGAAATTCCTTCGCTCCGGGAAGCGGATCTATCCCGGCGATCGTATCCTGTATCTCTTTGAGGCCAAGTCCGTGTTCCTTGAGGATACCAAGTCTCCAGTTCATCAGTTTATCGTAATCGGGCTCGTCCCTTGTCGTGCGTTTAAGCTCGTCAATTCCGCTCGCCTTTGAAAAAGCGATCCATATCTCGGGCACAAGGACGCCCTCAAGATCAAGACAGATGATGTTCATAACATTTCTCTCCTTTACCATAGGTTAACATAAGTATAATACACAAAGTCGCAGGCAAAGTCAAATTTACGGGATATCGATCTGGAAATGCTGGTAGTCTTTGACGCTCTTCCACGAGCCGCCCCAGGTGAATCCGGCCTCGGTAAAGAGCTTGTAGGCAAGATCGTTTTTATCGATCTTGTGCTCAAAATCAACCGTACGGTCAGCGTATGGCTTGCCTTCCGGCGGCTCAACGACTGTCTTTTGCTCCTTTTGTCTGATGTACGGATTGTACAGTGGGTTAAGGTCAACAGCCGCACCGAATGCATGCTTTGAGAGATTGGTCGAACCTTCCACCACACGGAAATTAAAACATGATGTATTGTTATCGGCCATAGAAGCATCATCATCCCCATCGTAATCGTCGATGAGTCTGATCTTTTCTATGGGATATTCCGCCTCATACAACTGCCTGAATATATCAATGAGTTTATCGGCGATCACACGATTGCATACCATCTCCCCCACGCATGTATTCCCGTCAAAATCGATATACAGAAGATGCAGGTATCGAAGATCGTTTACATCAGTCGTGCAGTCATCCGGAAAGCTCTTTCCCTTCATCCGTGCAAACAATTCATCGGTTATTTCTTCTTCATAGAATGAATCCTCCTCACTTGTCTTTACCGGACTTGTATCATCTTCTATCACGATAACGGCCGGAGTGGGTACCGTATCGGTATCCGTTTTCGTTGTTGCGGCAATACCTGTCTCTTTACACGCGCAAAGCAGCATCGGTAACAGAATGAATAATGCAGTTATCGTATGATCTTTTCCCATTGACCCGGTTCCTTTCGAAGATCTTTTTGATATTATACCACCTTAGCCAAAACAATTGACAGGGCCTCACATATTCTATATACTAATGTGGCGCGCAGATGCGCGGTTTAATCAAATAACTCAGGAGGATCATACAAATGAAGAAAATCACAAAGTTATTAGTTGTTTCTGCAATCCTTACAATGATCTTTGCTATGCCTGTTATGGCAAAGGAAGTAAGCTTCGCTTCAGAAAACACGGATTATCTCATCACTCTTCTTAACGGCAATGCTGCAAAGCTCAACGGTGCGCTTGCTGACTTTGCAAAAGTTCAGGCAGGTCCTAATGCTCAGGCTGTCATCGCTAACCAGACAGCACTTGTTAACAGCAAGATCGCTGCAGTTAACAAAGAGTGTGCAGAGAATCATATCACACTGCTCAACGGAAAGGTTTACAATCTCAAGCAGATCGAGGCAACACGCCTTGCACAGCTCAACAACTTCAAGAGCCTTCTTACAATGAGTAATACATGGGCTCCTCAGGTTGCTGCAGCACAGAAGGAATATGATACAGCTGTAGCTGCAAGGGTAGCTGCTGAACAATATCTTGCAACAGCTAAGGTTAAGCTTGCTCCTTATATGTAAGATCAAACTTTGATCAGATTATTTTTCGGGATCGACAGGCGTCGATCCCGAATTTTTATATGTAACCGGGAGGAGCATATATGAACATCTACATCACAGGACATAAAAATCCGGATCTTGACAGTGTCTGCAGCGCATACGGCTATGCAAAACTCATGAACCTGCAGGATCCCGACAACACATACATACCGGTAAGGTGCGGGCACTTAAGCAGCAGTGTCAAGAACATACTTGAGTTTCTTGATATAGAGATACCTGCATACAAGCGGGATGTTTTTCCGAAGGTACGCGATGTAATACTTGATACCGACTACAGGATCGATGCCGACGATGACCTTACCGTTGTTGCGGCTATATATGAAAAAGACAATCCTAGTGCCATACCGGTTTATGACAAGAGCGAATTCTACGGCCTTCTGACAATTGATGATATAACCAACTGGACAATGCGTGAACTTGCCAAGGATAACAAGATCACCTCGATCCCCAAGGTACGTCAGATCATGACTGAACAGGAAGCACCGATCAGCGTCGACGAACTGTTCGATGATGCACGTACTCTCCTTCAGAGCAGCCCGAAACGCGGTCTGGCTGTGTATGACGAGGACGGCTATGTCGGATTTGTCACAAGAAGATGTTTTCTGAAATGCCCGAAAAATAATGTGATACTCGTGGATCATAACGAATCGCATCAGAGTATACGCGGTATAGAGACTGCAAATATCGTAGGTATACTCGACCATCACAGGCTTGATGCGATCAAGACCGAGCAGCCTATATTCATCGATGCGGAACCTCTCGGAAGTACTTGCACCATAGTATACCAGCAGTATATAAGGAACAACCGGACTCCTGATCCGCAGACTGCCAAGGTACTTCTGTGCGGTCTTGTCTCCGATACTCTCATATTGAAAAGTCCGACAACGACAGGTGTGGATGTGGTCGCTGCACATGTTCTGGCTTCGATAAGCGGAGTCAATCTTGAAGAGTTCGGACTTGCGATGTTCTCAAAGGTTGAAGGACTGAAGGAGCGCGATCCGGAAACCGCGATCTCTTCCGACTTTAAGATATATACCGAGAAAAACGTCAAGATCGGCATAGGGCAGTGTGAAGTAACCCAGCTGAATGATTTTATGGATTATGCCAAGGCTTATGCCGATGGGCTTGAGGCAGTCAGGAGCAGGAACGGACTTGACTGGGCTGTTCTCATGGTCACGGATGTGGTCCATGAACACAGTGCTCTCATATGCACGGATTACAAATTTAACAGATATCTTCCATACAGATCATTCGGAACCAATCTTTATGATATGCCCGGCGTAATGAGCCGTAAGAAGCAGCTTCTTCCCGAGATCCTTCATGCAGTTGTTGAATAAAAAAGCAATGACCGGGTTGATATTGATGATGATTTGTAGTATCATCTTTTTTACAGTAATTAATCTTATATTTCAGGAGGTTTTCATTATGAAGTCAATCGTTAAGTTACTCGTAGTTTCAGCATTTTTAACACTCCTTTTTGCAATGCCTGTTATGGCTCATCCTGCAGCAAGCATCAGCGCTGAGAACACAGATGTTCTTCTTCAGAAGCTTCAGGCAAATGCATCCAAGGAATACAATGCATTCGTAGAGCTTGCAAAAGTTCAGCAGGGCCCCGGCGCAGAAGCTGCTGTTGCTAATCTTGCTGCTACAGCTACAAAGGATGTTGCTGCTGTTAACAAGGTATGCTCGATCAACCACATTGAGTATCTTACTGCAAAAGCTGATCTTGAGAACAAAGTATGTGCTACACGTAAGGTTCAGCTTGACTATTTCACCGCTCTTTCAGCAGGAACCAATGCTTATGCACGTGAGCTTGCTCAGGCACAGGCTGATTACGCAGCTGCATCTGCAAGACTGGCTACCGCTAACGCAAACCTTGCTTATGCACAGGTTGCGCTTGCTCCTCTGATGTGATCTATATAGCTTAACGGCTTTATACTTTTAATTTAATAAATAGGCCTATGATATGCAGGGCCGCCGAATGACGGCCCTGTATTTTTTGTACCCTTTTTTTGATGTTTTACATGCATAAAAAGGCTCCGGTCTTTCGACCGGAGCCTGTGATCTTACTTTGCGTAATCGGTTACACGACTCTCTCTTATTAAGCTGACCTTGATCTGACCCGGATATTCCAGCTCTGCTTCTATCTGCTTGCTGATATCCCTTGCCAGAAGTACCATGTCTGAATCGTTAACCTGTTCAGGAACTACCATAACACGGATCTCTCTACCCGCCTGAATAGCAAAAGATTTTTCGACTCCCTTGAAGCCGTTTGTAATATCTTCCAATTGTTGTAATCTGTTAGTATAAGTCTCAAGTGTTTCTCTTCTTGCCCCCGGACGTGCTGCACTGATCGCGTCAGCTGCCTGGATAAGGCAAGCTATAAGTGACTGCGGTTCAACATCGCCGTGGTGCGATTCAACCGAATTGATGACGATAGCCGACTCTTTGTATTTCTTACAAAGTTCGACACCAAGCTGGATATGTGTACCCTCCTGCTCATGATCGACGGCTTTACCGATATCATGAAGCAATCCGGCACGCTTTGCCATCCTGACATCAACGCCGATCTCCTGTGCAAGAAGTCCTGCAAGGAGCGATACTTCGATGGAATGCTTGAGTGCATTCTGTCCGTAACTCGTTCTGAATTTCATACGTCCGAGCAGTCTTACGAGCTCGGGATGTACACCATGAACACCTGTCTCAAGAAGCGCTGCTTCTCCGGCCTCGCGGATGCCGTTCTCGACTTCCTTCTCGGCCTTCTCGACCATCTCCTCGATCCTCGACGGATGTATTCTTCCATCAACGATGAGCTTCTCAAGAGCGATCCTTGCGATCTCTCTTCTGATAGGATCAAATCCGGACAGTACGACTGCTTCCGGTGTATCATCAACGATCAGGTCTATGCCTGTCATCGTCTCAAGCGTTCGGATATTTCTACCCTCACGACCTATGATACGTCCTTTCATTTCGTCACTCGGAAGCTGAACGACAGAGATCGTCGATTCGGCAACGTGGTCTACAGCGCATCTCTGAATAGCGCCTACGACATACTCTCTTGCCTTCTTGCCTGCTTCCTCCTTGAGCCGCATATCCATCTCTTTGATCTTGAGTGCGGTCTCATGCTTTACTTCTTCTTCAACGACTTTTAACAGATACTCTTTTGCCTGTTCAGAGGTTAAACCCGAAATCCTTTCAAGTTCCTGTACTCTTTGCTCATTAAGCTTGTTGACTTCTTCTTTTTTCTTAGCCAGTGAATCTTCTCTTGATGCGAGTGACTGTTCCCGACGTTCGAGCTGTTCGAGCTTTTTGTCAACGTTCTCTTCCTTCTGCTGAAGGCGTCTTTCGTTTCTTGAAAGCTCCGCTCTGCGTTCCTTAGTCTCCTTCTCGAGCTCATTCTTAGTCTTGATCGACTCTTCCTTGATCTCGAGCAGGCTCTCACGCTTTTTGGTCTCTGCAGTCTTGAGAGCATCATCAATGATCTCACGCGCCTTCTGTTCGGCATTTCCGATCTTGCCCTCATCAGCTTTGCTGCGGGCATTGTATCCGACCTTGTATGCCACGATAGCCGCGACCACGAGAAGTATTACACCGCCAATTATAAGAGCTAATTGCACAGTATAAACCTCCTTATTCGATTGTCATAGTACAAAAATATATATTGTATACATGTCCTTACTATAATACAACTATTAAATCATAATCATTTGGTCAAGTTATGTCAAGTAGTAATGTGCCCGTATGATCTTACCGTCACCTTGAACCTTTATCGTAAGGTATTCCTTCAGCCTTGGGTGCTCTTGACCTTGATGACGTGAACGCCAGGACAACAAGCGAGATTATATAAGGCATCATATTGTATACCGATCCCGGTATCTTGAGTGCTGCAAGAAAACCGAATCCGGAATATACATTCGAAAGCGCGCGGAAGAACCCGAACAAAAGTGCTGCAAGTCCGATGTTAACAGGTTTCCACTGACCGAATATCATAACCGCAAGAGCAAGGAATCCGAATCCGGCAACTCCGACCTCAAACTTCCATTCACTGACGCCTGCCGTTATATATACGATACCTCCTATGCCTGCAAGCATTCCGGAGATCAGTACACCTGCCAGACGCATCTTGTAGACGTTGATACCGACGCTGTCAGCTGCCTGAGGGTGTTCACCGCAGGCCATGAGCCTGAGCCCGAATCTCGTCTTATACAGCGTGATATATGCAAGCACAAGTGCTATCACAGCCACAAGTATGAACCAGTTGAATTCAACCTGTCCGAAGTTGGTAACAAGTGCTTTCTTGGTCCTGACATATTGTACGGTAGATGATACATTATCAGGATTCTCAGCTATATTGATCGACTTGACCATAACCGTGGCACCTGCCGCAGCAAGCATGTTAAGAGCCGTTCCTACAAGTGTCTGGTCAGCCTTGAAATTGATACATGCGATCGCAAGCAGCATTGAGTATACGAGCCCGCATGCCATGGCACTTAATATGACCAGTATCAGTATCAGGAATGAAGGTGTTTCAGGGTTGATATACTTGAGTGTAAGCGCTCCGCCAAGAGCACCCATGATCATGATCCCTTCAAGTCCGAGATTGATGATACCCGAATGCTCTGATATACATCCACCAAGGGCTACGAGAGTAAGGACCGCTGCGAATAAGAATGTGTATTGAAGAAGTAACAGCATTATCTCTTACCTCCTTCCCCTGCGTTCTCTTTTTTACTCTTAAGGCGTTTGTTCATGTACATCTTAAAGAACAGAACAAATCCGCACAGATATATGATTATCGAAGAGATAAAATCAGATATCTGAGACGGATAGATATTCTTATCAAGATATGAACCGCCGCTCGTGATATGCTGAATGAAATACGATGCGAACACGGTTCCGATAGGATCAAGGCCTCCGAGAAACGTGGCTGCGATACCGTTAAATCCCATGCTCGGTACCGATGACTGTGTGACCGACCACTGTTCATATCCGGACAGGAACAAAAATGCAGCTCCGCATCCTGCAAGTGCTCCGCCTATGAAAAGCGAGATTATGATATTGCGCTTTTCTTTCATTCCGCTGTACCTGGCTGCTTCCCTTGCAGCACCCGTTGCGATTATCTCATATCCGAACACCGTCTTACTAAGTACGATCTTGAGTATTATCGCAATGATGATCGACAACGGTATCGCGATGGTAACGTATTTGTTATTGGAAAACAGTCTTTCGAGTCCGATCGAAGGAAGCAGCGCTCCGGGATTTTCCGATGCAAGCGTGACCGTATACGGACTGGCCGTTTCCTTGACCTGTGCAAGGATCATGTTAACCGAATACAGACCGATCCAGTTGAGCATGATTCCCGATATGACTTCGTTAACGTTAAGGTATGATTTTAACACCCCGACAATTATGCCGAATATCCCGCCTGCGATTATCGCAGCAAGAAGGCATATGCTCCAGTGCATGTGAAGTGACAGTGCACAGTAAAGTGCCGCGCCCGCTCCTGCAACATATTGTCCGGCTGCACCGATATTGAATAGTCCCGCCTGATAACAGAACTGGATAGACAGTGCGCACATAAGAAGCGGTGCCGCTTTGACAAGTGTGTTACCGAGATACTTAAGTTCCGCTGCCCTCGAAGGGTACGTGAAGTAATTCTTGAGTATAGTGATGATTGCCGCTGTTGCTCCTGATGCATCGATTATGAGCAATGCGATATAACCTACAAGAAGGCCTATCAGAATACACAGAAGCGCCGCCAAGATCGACTGTACCGAATTCTTTGAAAGAAAATCATGCATACTCTTTCCCTGACTCTTTTCATTCATTATGCACCGACCTCCTTTCTTCTGGCTCCGGCCATGTATAATCCGAGTTCCTCAGGCGTCGTGGTCTTGGGATCGAACTGCCCTACCAGTTCACCTTCGTACATCACGAGTATTCTGTCCGAAATGCTCATGACTTCTTCAAGTTCAAGGGATACGAGCAGTACCGCATGTCCGTTATCCCTGTGGGCTATGATCTGTTTATGTATGAATTCTATCGCTCCTACGTCAAGTCCTCTCGTGGGCTGTACGGCGATGAGCAGATCGGGATTCTTATCTATCTCCCTGGCGATGATCGCCTTCTGCTGATTGCCTCCCGACATACTGCGGACTATCGTGGATGCTCCCTGACCGGATCTGATATCATACTGATCAATGAGCCCCTCGGCATATTTATTGATGGCAGCTTTCTTAAGGAATCCCGCTTTCGTCGAAAACTCAGGTTCGAAATATCTTTGAAGTACGAGATTATATGCAAGCGAATAATCAAGGACCAGCCCGTGCTTATGCCTGTCCTCCGGAATATGGCTCACAACCGCAAGTGAACGTTCTCTTATCGGTGCGTGTGTGATGTCTTTACCCTTAAGAGTGATCCTGCCTCCGGTACATTTTTCCAATCCCGACAAGCCGTATACAAGCTCAGTCTGCCCGTTCCCGTCGATGCCCGCTATACATACGATCTCTCCCGCTCTTACATCGAACGATACGTTGCTGACTGCATTATTATGATGGAGTTTGCTCGGAACGGTCATATTCTCAACATGAAGTATGACATCGCCCGGATGGCTGTCACTCTTCTCGGCAACAAGCTGTACATCACGACCTACCATCATACGTGAAAGTTCATTCTGGTCGGTATCCTTGATGTTAACGGTACCTATGCATTTACCGCGTCTGAGAACCGTACATCTGTCGGCTACAGCCATGATCTCTGCGAGCTTGTGGGAAATGAACAGGATTGATTTTCCCTCCTTCGCAAGATTCTTCATGATCTTCATGAGTTCATCTATCTCGGCCGGAGTAAGCACTGCTGTGGGCTCATCAAAGATCAGTATCTCGTTATCCCTGTAGAGCATCTTGAGGATCTCGGTCCTCTGCTGCATGCCTACCGTAATATCCTCGATTATCGCATCGGGGTCAACCATCAGACCGTACTTGTCCGACAATTCCATTATCTTCTTACGACAGACATCCTTCTGCAGGAAGCCGTGTTTTACCGTCTCATCACCGAGTATGATGTTATCAAGTACCGAGAAACACTGGACGAGTTTAAAATGCTGATGGACCATTCCTATCCCAAGATCATTGGCATCATTGGGGTTATTGATGGTAACCTTCTTACCGTCCTTTCTGATCTCGCCTTCCTCTGCCTGATACAGTCCGAACAGAACGCTCATAAGAGTTGATTTTCCGGCGCCGTTTTCTCCAAGCAGCGCATGGATCTCACCCTTTTTCAACTGTATC
>JAFZQP010000099.1 GCA_017620345.1 Lachnospiraceae bacterium | reverse complement strand
TTAATAACTTCTATGGGTTCCGAAACATCCTCGTGTTCGGGAGGCGGTGCGGATGAGGCTCTGCCGCATGCGCAGATAAAGCACATCGCTGCTATTGCCAATACGGATATGAATTCTTTCTTCAATGAACGAAAACCTCTTTTCTTGGATTATGTGTTATAATTACACAGATGTTCGCAATTTGTCAATAATCGGGAAAGGTTTCAAATGCTGAGGATCATATTATGAGCTTTACATTTTCAAATGCAAATATATCGGAAAACCAGGTAGTGTTCATTTATGAGGAATGTGCATATCAGGGAGTGCGTACTGTCGCCGGCTGGGTAAGAGACGATATCCGAAAAGTGTTCGGGGCAAGACCGGTCGGAGTAGAGTATGCCAACTTCAGGGATACGGCTGATTTTTATTTATATCCCGTATTCTTCGGAACTGTGGGAAACAGTGCAATACTTGATAAAATGGCGGCTGAAGGACATCCGGAACTGTTGGAAGTTGCGGGGAAGAATGAAGTTTATTCATTTTCCGTCATAGATGATCTTGATTTTGAAGGCTTCCGGTTCAGATCGGCCATTGTCATTGCCGGGAGCGACAAAAGAGGTACGATATACGGACTGCTGGGGCTCTCAGAACTGATTGGAGTTTCGCCGTTTACGGGATGGCTCGATATCAGGCCGCAAAAGCGCAGTGAATATGTACTTAAGAGCCGGGATTCATTTGTATCACCTGTTCCTTCGGTAAGACTTCGCGGATTTTTCATAAATGATGAGTGGCCGGCGTTCGGAACATGGTGTGAGCACAATTACGGAGGCTTTAATGCAAAGGTATATGAGAAAGTATTTGAACTTCTGTTAAGACTGAAGGGAAATCTTCTCTGGCCGGCGATGTGGAGCAGTGTATTTTCATGGGACGGCCCCGGGGCGGCGAGCGCAAAGCTTGCGGATGAACTCGGGATAATAATGGGCACATCACATCATGAACCGTGTATGAGACAGGGCGAGGAATACAGGCATGTACGTGGGCCCGGATCGGTATACGGAGATGACTGGAGCTTTATCAATAACCGGGAAGGGATCATAAATTTCTGGCGTGATGGCATCAACGCCAGAAAAGACTATGAGAATGTATATACCGTAGGAATGCGCGGCGAGGCCGATACGCCGATCCTTCCGGAAGGAACGGTCGCGGACAATGTTGCGCTCCTTCATGATGTTATAGAAGCACAGAACGTACTTCTTCGTGAGGAACTCGGAAAGGAATTATGTGATATTCCGAGGATATTCGCCGTATACAAGGAGGTAGAGCCGTTCTACTGGGGGGACGATATGACACCGGGACTTGAGAATGATCCGGTGCTTGAAGGAGCAACTATATTGTTATCCGATGATAACTATGGAAATCTTTGCCGTATCCCCTGCAATACGGGCGGCAGATACGGGATGTACTATCATCTGGATTACCACGGTGCACCTGTATCATATGAGTGGTTTAATACGAACTACCTTCCCAAGATCTGGGAACAGATGACAAATGCATACGATCACGGCATAAAGGATATCTGGATCGCCAATGTCGGGGACATCTTTACGAATGAGTACCCGCTGGCGTTCTTCCTTGACCTGGCATATGATTTTGACAGATGGGGTACTGCGGATAAGAACAGTTCCGAAAATTATACGAGGAAATTCGTTGCAAAGAATCTGGCATTCCTTAAGGAGGAAGATAGAGAAGATGCGGTAAGACTTCTTCTCGGATATACAAAGATCACATCAGGACGGCGGACCGAGGCGATGGATGAAAATACATACGCACCGTTTACAGACTGCGAAAGTGTCAATGCGCTAAAGGAAACAGATGATCTGCTGTCATGCTCGAAAAGGATATACAGGTCGCTTAAGGGTGATGAAGCACTTGCTTTTTATGAACTTGTACACCTGCCGCTTTCCGGAACACTTAACATTCAGAAGATGTGGATACTTACGGGTCTTAATCATGCGTATGCCCGGTTTGGTTCAACATATGCAAATACTCTTGCAAAGGCAGTCGGAAAATGTATAAAAAAAGACCGTAAGATCGTTGATAAGCTGCATCGCATATCCAAAGGTAAATGGTATGGAATGGGGATGTCAAAGCATATAGGATTCAAGCGCTGGTGCGAGGAAGAATGCATGTATCCCGTAGTACATACGGTCGAGCCGGCAGACAATCCCAGACTGATAGTAAACATAGCTTCATCCGGGGATCATACGGAAGGCGGACCATGGGCGGGCAGAACGCTTGTGATGAAAGATGCGCTCGATCCGCAAAAATGCGGAGGATATATCGAACTGTCAACGGCGTCATACGGAAAAATAACGTACAGCGTCACATCAGAGGATGAGTTCATAGACGTGGTAGATGCAGGCGAGGAAATTGAATGCGGGCAGATCCGCAGGATATTTATATTTGTCGACAGGATGAAGATCCCGGCAGATACGCGTTATACGTTCGGAAATGTCAGGATTTCTTCGGATTACGCTAATGTCGATATAAGGATACCTGTCAGCAATCCCGATCCATCTGACGGTTTTGAAGAAAATACGTTCATGCTCTGCGGGAACCGGGATGTCGGGATGATGGATCATATCACGATAGGAGCAGCTGATTTTGTACAAAAAACAGATTATGATACGGCAGCGTTTGAGGTGATAAAGGGCTACGGCAGATCGTCATCCGCGATCAAGGTCTATCCTCAGAACATGTCGTTTGCCCCGATGTGTGCGCCGACCGTAACATATAGGGTGATCATAAGCAGGGCCGGCAAGTACAGGGTGAGACTGTTTACAAGTCCCGCCAACCCGGAAGGGGCGGATCAGAAGATCCTGTTCGGTATATCAACGCTTGATGCTGATCTGTCCAGAGTGAACATGTTGCCGGATGATTACAGGCAGGGTCCGGGAAATGAGGCCTGGGAGCGGGGAGTGATCGAGAACATTCGTATCCGCGAAGTTGTGATGTTCTTTAACGAAGGGGTTAACAGTCTTCGCATCGGAGCGATATCACCGGGTTTTGTTCTTGAGAAGATAGAGATCGTAAAAACAGAGGAGGAAGATCATGGCAATTGTTAAACTGGCACGGGTATTCTCGGACGGGGCCGTATTGCAGCGGGGGAAGGATAATAAGATATGGGGCTTTGCCGAGCCGGGTGATAAGATCACGGTTTCATTTGCCGGGGGCAGTTACGAGTGCATGGCAGATAAAACAGGACGGTTTGAAGTGACGACCCCTGCTATGGAAAAGGGCGGACCTTACGAGATAGAAGCGTGCAGCTCAAGCGGCAGCACAAAGTGTTCTGATATCATGATCGGTGACGTTATCATAATAAGCGGTCAGTCGAACATGGAATTTCCGATGGAAAGAGTCAGGGAGACATATCCCGATGAATGGACCGGACCGTTTGACGAAAAGATCAGGACTTTCAAAGTCATTGAGAACGGTGTTTTTACCGGCCCTCTTGCGGAACTTATGACAGGTGACTGGAAGAGGCTCGGTGCGGATTCGATAGATGCTTTTTCAGCCGTGGGATACTTTACGGCTAAACATTTAAGGCTTAAGGAAGATGTTACGGTAGGGCTTGTCGATCTGACGCTTGGAGGAGCACCGATAGAAGCGTTTATGAGCGAGGAGGATCTTGCCGGATTTGACGAAGCGCTGTCCGAGGCAGAAAAGTTTAAGGATGATACATACAGGCTCGGGGTTCTTTCCGATAACGAAAAGAATGCAAAAGACTGGAGAGATGATCTTGACAGGGCGGATATCGGCCTTAAGGAGCATTTTGAAGACGGGGAGAAGATACTTCGCGAAGGACGCGATGTAGTGCTTCCCGAGTTCTTTTCCGATACGGAACTTGACGGGCATATAGGGAGTGTCTGGATCGCAAGGACATTCTCGGTCCCTGCTCAGTATGCGGAAAAACCGGCTGTGTTATGGTTCGGCGCGATAAATGATTTTGACTGGTGTTATATAAACGGCAAACTCGTCGGATCGACGGATTACTGCTATCCTCCGAGAAGATATGAGGTTCCGGAAGGACTCATAAGAGAGGGTGAAAACACGATTGTGTTCAGGATATGCATTGAGAAGGGATACGGAAGGGTCACTCCCGGAAAACTGTACGGACTGATCTACGGAAGCGGAGTCAGGACTACCGACGGATATCTGGAAGGATTCGAAGGAGCGGATCATATAGAGCCTCTGTCCGGAGTATGGAAGTATATTATCGGGACAAAGTGTGAACCCTCAAAGGACACGATCTTTGTCAACTGGAAGCCGACGGCTCTGTATAACGGAATGCTCGCACCTCTTTCCGGGCTGTCAGCAAAGGCGTTCGCGTTCTATCAGGGAGAATCGAACTGCGGCAGGAATTATGAATATACAAAACTGACGGAAAGGTTTGTATCACGTATACGCAGGATGTGGGGAGATATCCCTTATGTATGCGTCCAGCTTCCCGATTTTAATGCGAGAATGGAAGAGATATCGTATGACGGCGGAAAGGCGTGGCGCGGACTTATGAAGGCACAGGAGGAGTGCAGGAATATACCCGGATTTTTCCTCATAAAGTCATATGGATGGGGTGAACTCAATGACCTCCATCCGCAGCGGAAGGAACCGATAGGAAAAGCGATAGCAGATGTGATCGCACAGAACGCATGAGCTTGATATGAGCAGGATCGCAGGGTGGTTTCAAAAAAGAAGGCAGCGCAGGGCAGCATGGCCGAAAAATGTGGCCGTGCTGTATTTGCTGTGTATTATAATACCTCTTATCGCAACCGACACTGTATTTGTCTTTATGCTCATTCAGTCCAGAAGAGCCGATATCAATTATTCTTATGCCAAGACTGCCGGGAATATGGCTTTTCAGTTTGGAGAGAGCCTTGATAATGCATATTCGATAATACTCAACATAACCAAGAACGATGAGATCGAGGATTTTCTAGAAAGAGATTATGAGAGCGGGTCGGAGTATTATGAGGAATATAGGAAGGTCATGAACAATAAGTTCCTAAAGGCCCTGTGTTCCATCAACAATTCCTCACTTGAGATATATACGGACAATCCGACGATAATAAACGGCGGCGGCATATATAACATAAACCGGATAAGCGATTACGAATGGTATAAGGACTACATCGGATCCGGTCGGGATTCGATGGTGGAATTCTATTATGATATTTATACGGGGCCATCGGCCAAGCCTGTAAGAAAGCTCATGCTGATTCGGAGCATGGATTATTTTTCAAGGGCCAGATACAGGAAGATATGTGTTGTCGTGATGGATTACGGTCAGTTTGCGCGCAGTATGGAATCAGCTTCCGCGGATTTCGGAGGGTTCATCTCGGATGATGAAAAAGCATATGTGTTTACCGACGGGAACAATAACATATACGATGATTTTATCCCGTTATCAGCCGTCAGACATCGGATAGGATACAGCAGGGATTTTGAATATGCAGGTTCGGAGTTTAAGATCAATATCATAGAGAGTATAGGTATCGGTTTTTCAAATCTTGCCGCAAAGTGGCCGCTTTTTTTGTTCCTGCTTGCGATAAATGCCGTATTCCCGATCTTTTTTGCGAAACTGTCGCAGACAGTGCAGATCGGCAAACTGAAAGAGCAGGAGATGGATATTGCGAGGCAGCAGGCGGAACTTTTGGCACTGCATTCACAGATAAACCCGCACTTTCTGTTCAACGCTCTTGAGAGCATACGAATGCACAGCGTTCTTCGAGGCGAAGATGAGACTGCCGAGATGGTTGAAAAACTCGCTGTCATCGAACGTAAGAATGCAGACTGGAATGACGATAATACCACTATCGAAAACGAAATGGAATTTGTCGATGCGTATTTAAAGCTGCAGCAGTATAGATTCGGAGACCGTCTTTCGTATGAGATAGATGTTGAAGAAAACTGCAAGAAGATAAAGATCCCTAAGCTGTCTATAGTCACATTTGTAGAGAACGCATGTGTTCACGGAATAGAGGGAAAATCAAGTCCCGGGTGGATCTTTGTAAGGGTATATAACAAAGGATCGGATATGGTGATCGAGATAGAGGATACCGGAGAGGGACTGTCCGATGAGGACCTGGCGGCGCTTAGGGAGAAGATGGAAAACGCATCGATAGATGAACTGAAGAAAAAAGGCCGCATAGGTGTTGTCAATGCATGCCTGCGGCTCAAGATCGCAACTTCCGGCCATGTCAGATTTCTTATTGAGACCGAGAAGGGTATAGGAACAACAGTAACCGTAATAATACCGAGGGAATATACAGATGAGAAAAGTATTGCTCGTTGATGACGAACCGTTCATATTGCAGGGCCTGAAAGCCGTTGTTGACTGGGAAGCCGAGGGCTTCGAGGTCGTCAGGTCATGCTCTAACGGACAGGAAGCGTACCAATACCTTAAAGAGAATCCCGTGGATGTCATACTTGCGGATATCAAGATGCCGCAGATGACCGGGATCGAGTTGCTTCGCAGGATAAGGGAAGAGAAGATCTCCGATGCGTTCTTTATCATTCTGACCGGGTTTAAGGATTTTACATACATACAGACCGCGCTTCGCTATGACTGCATGGAGTACATGCTCAAGCCCGTTGAAAAGACCGAACTGCTCGGAGTACTTCGAAAGATCGCCAAAGTTTCGGATGAGCGGGATGAGGAAAATGAATCGAGACAATCGATGGAAGAAGCACTCCTTGCCAGAAACCTTATGGCACTCCTGTTCGGGAAATACGATGCTTCCAACGTTTCATACGTCAAAAACCATCTTCATCTTTCGGATGAGATCAGATACATAGATATAGAGATGTCCGACTTTGCGGATACGATGGAGGAACTCGAGGAGGGCGAGATGAGGAGCCGCCAGAGAAGAGTATTCGCGGTGGCAACGGATTTTCTTGCGTCCGAACGCCAGCATTGTATATTTGATGTTTCGCACGATGAAAAGAGCTACGACATCGGACTGATATACTGTGACTATATCGCGGCAAAACGTGAGATGACTCTGGATGAGCTGCTGCAAAGCCTTCGTGAGCATATACTCGGCGAGACCGATATAAACACGACGATATTTGTCGGAAAGAGTGTATCTCATATAGATGCGCTGTCCAAGTCATATTCAAGTGCATGTATGCTGAAATCCCTTGAGGCGTTCAGGAGCCGCAGGAATATATATTATTATGATGACGAGGCTTCATATGACACCGATTCGGTCGTGATACTGAAGGATATGATAGATGAACTTGCCGCAGCGATACTTGCCGATGATGTTGGCCGTATCAGGACGGATGTCGATCAGTTCTATACGGAACTTAACAGAAACGCGGCATCGGAATCAAGGCGCCTTAACGTAAATTATTTTCTGTTCCAGCTTATCCATATGGCAACGGAACTTGACTCGCAACTCGATCAGGAGGAGATCCTCCGGTTTATCGCGCAGCATTCATCCGAGGAGGGGATACTTCGCGGAAGCAACGTGCACATGGCGAGCTTTTGCTGCGAATATGCCAAGTACCTGTCGCAGCTTCGCAAAAACGTTTCCGGAGGCGTACTTCTTGAGATAGAAAAAGAGATACGTGAAAACTACGCAGACAATCTGACTCTTCGCGATCTTGGAAAAAAATACTTCGTGAACAGTTCATATCTCGGTCAGATGTTCCAGAAAAAATACGGCCAGTCTTTCAAGGATTATCTGACATCTTACAGGATCGAGAGGGCCAAGAACCTCCTTACCTCAACCGACCTTCGGATCGCTCAGATAGCCGAAGAGGTGGGGTATAAGGACAGTGACTATTTCCTCAAAAAATTCATTGAAGCTAACGGATGTACCCCGTCAAAATACAGAAAAATGAAGACCTGAAATTTGTCGGGTATTTTTCTTCAATCTGTCGGGTGGATTGCCTTTCTTTTTCAAAATATAATCGTATTGTAGTTTTATTATATTTTCCTAAAGGGAGGTTAATATGAAGAAAAAGATTGTAGCTCTTTTCTTGACAGCAGCAGTTGCAGCTTCAATGCTTGCAGGCTGTGGCGGCGGTGCGGCAGATACAGGCGCTCCGGCAGCAGCTGCGGATGCATCCGATGAAGCTGAAGATTCGGACGATGGAGAAGCGGAGGCAGCTTCGGGTGATGTTGCCAATTTCACCATGTTCATCACAATGCCCGGTTCAGAGATCAATGACGACAACGAGATCGCTCAGATGATCGCAGACAAGTGGGGCGTAAAGGTTAAAGAGACATGGCTTACAGGCCAGACGGCATCGGAAGCTACCGGTACTCTTATCGCAGGCGGCGAGTATCCCGATTTCATCGATTCCGATGAAATGAACCTTCTCGTTGATGCCGATGCGCTTGTTGCACTTGACGATTACATCGACCAGTATCCCGAGTTCAGGGACAAGTGGTTCACGAAGGAAGAGTGGGATACGTTCTGTCAGCCCGACGGTCACATCTATTGGATCAATCCTTTCGGTAATACAAAGGGCGAGACCAAGCAGACAACTCATAACGACGAAGCTTTCTGGGTTCAGGTTCGTGTTCTTGAGTGGGCAGGATATCCCGAGATCAAGACGATGGATCAGTACTTCGATCTTCTTGAGAGTTATATCGCTGCAAATCCCACAATGGATGACGGCACGGAAAATCTTGCATATACGATCCTGTGCGAAGACTGGAGATACTTCTGTCTTGAGAATGCAGGCCAGTTCCTTGCAGGATACCCGAATGACGGTTCCGTTATCGTTAACAAGTCAACCATGACTATCGAAGACTACAATACTTCCGAAGATACAGTTCAGTATTTCAAGAAGCTCAACGAAGAGTACAACAAGGGCTTCGTAGATCCCGAGTCATTCACACAGACATATGATGAGTATATTGCAAAGCTTTCAACAGGACGCGTACTTGGTATGGTCGACCAGTGGTGGGATTTCGCATACACGGTTAATGATTCGTTCAAGCAGTCGGGTCTTGACCTGAAGGGCTGCAACTATGTTCCTCTCGGCCTTACTACCAAGGAAGGCATGGAGAACAGATGGCACACATATGATGACACTGTTAACCAGGCATCAGGTATCGCTATCACAACAGACTGCGAAGATCCCGACAGAGCATTCAAGTTCCTTGTTGACT
>JAFZQP010000098.1 GCA_017620345.1 Lachnospiraceae bacterium | reverse complement strand
TTGTGGTTTTTGCAACATATAATAGATTAAACTCGTTACAGTTATTTCTGCGACATTTGATTCCTTCTCAGAATATCATCATTAATAAAACCGGTAAGGAATTCACGGTCGTAGAACATATCGGGACTTGCCAGGATAAAATCAGGATCCACGCCCTGATCTATATCGTAGAACGACCCGTTCTTTGTATATGCCAGACGCGAGGCGCCCGATATCTGGATCACAAAACCGTCAGCCGTCGTAAGAGGCTGCACATTACATGCTCCTCCTCCCGAAGTCTGTCCGAGTATGGTAACACGATGTGAATTCTTAAAAACGCTCGGAACGAGATTTCCGCACGAGAAACTGTTCGGTGATGTAAGGCAGAAAAGATCATAATCATGCAGTGAATCATTATCGTCAAAACTCTTGTCAAGATTAGCATCGACTTTGAAATTCTGAGTGACCATCGCTCCTGAAAGCGTGTTGGTAACGCTTACCGATCCGTTACCCAGGAATGTTCCGATCACAAAAGCGGCAGCTGCCGATTCACCTCCCACGTTATTGGAAAGGTCAAGAACAACATTTTCTATCGGACTGTCTTTACGTGTGATCTGTGAAAATGCATATATCATAAGTCCAATGGTGTCATCCTGATGATCCTCAGCCTTTTCACTGTAATAATCAATATCATTCATTATAAACTGGTCAAAAGTGATATATGCCGTATTGCCCACCTCTTCATATCCCATAGGGCCATCAGGATAATACTTTTCACGTGCTGTGCTGTAACGTTTGCCATCGGCAATGCCTTTTATGATAGAGGGACCGAGTCTTAGTTTCGGATTTTCCTTCATAAGATATGAACTCCTGATAAAACCGCTGTGCTGATCATCCAAAAAGACATATGTAAGATCGACAAGTCCCTGTCCCACTTCCTGCGGATCCGTACTCAAAAGAGCATTTTTAAGATCGGCTTCCATGAACAGTGTATCAAAATCATTTATATCATGCTGTTCCTTCAGTCCGTAAAGAGCATCAAGTACGAAACACAGTTCGTTGTAGCTGAACCTGGCGAGTGCTTCGCTCCTTTCTTTCGGTGGGTCTTTGATGTAATACTTATTTGCAACAGAGTCAACATCTGTTCCGTCTATGACAAATGCCGCCTCCCCGTTATACAATGTACATAATTCATATTGTGAAAGCACTACATCGCTTACGACCTGAAGCGGGATATAATATTCACCGTCCTGGAATATCAGGTCGATCCCGTAATCTCCGGGTCTGAATGTGACTGCATTTCCGTATCTTTCAAAGGATGTATCGCTCTTTTGGAACAGTCCCGGTTCTCCTTCATCATCGATCCCGGGATGCATGATGAGATCCATAAGATTTTCACCCTCGCTTTTTACCATGAACGCATCATAATCCCAGAACTCTATAGTGTCCTCAGCACAGTCTATCACCATCGGATAGTGACTTTCCCTGGAGAGTGTGATCTTTGATCCGTCTTTGTTTATATACAGTTCGTATTTCGATCCCGGCTGCGTTCCGAACAGGCCGACCATAAGGCCTGCAAATGTATCGACAGTTATATAGGGGATGTCTGTTTCGGAATCCATAAAACAAAGATCGATCGTTGAAGTGTTATTCTCCTCCAGGTCCATAACGTAAAGAGGCACCGTCTTCTTCTCTACCTGATAAACGCGATTTTCCGCAAATGACTTCTCGGCCGATCTGTTGACCGCATCCTCGATCACGCCAAGCTGTTCGATCTGATCCCTGGTACAACCTGTAAGAACTGTAAGACCTGCCGCAAGCACCATTGCCAGGATGTGTTTCGTTCTCGTCATATCTGTTCACGTCCTCCGTCTTCTTAAGCCATATCCTGCTCTCTTATTACATACTTCTAATCAGAAAATATAATAAACCGTTCGGGTAAGTCAAGAAAATATAACGTATCTGCGGAATCTGTGTTATGATACACATATGTTATTATTATCCGTTCTGCCAAGCATAATACTGTTTTATTTCGTCTGGAAAGGCGACAGATATGAAAAGGAACCGCCGAAGCTTCTGGCAAAGCTGTTTCTTTTTGGTGCTCTTACGACGATAAGTGCCGCCCTGATCGAAGTTCTCTTCAGTGACGTGATACTGGGATTCATGAACCATCAGGGAGTACTGTTCCTGCTTATAGACAATTTCGTGGTAGTTGCACTCACAGAAGAAGCCGGCAAGTATATCGTCCTGAAGAAGATCACCTGGAAGCATCCCGCGTTCAATTACACGTTCGATGCGATCGTATATGCGGTAGCGGTGTCGCTTGGATTTGCCACGCTTGAAAATATTCTGTATGTTTTTGAAAACGGCATAGGCGTGGCGATAATACGTGCTCTTTTCAGCGTGCCCGGCCACGTGATCGATGCCATCTACATGGGATATTATTTCGGGATCGCCAAGTATTCCGAGTCATATAACGATATGAAACTCAAAGATAAGAATCTCAAAAAGGCATTCTTTGTACCGGTACTGATACACGGGTTCTATGATTTTTGCCTGAGTGCGGAGCACTGGGCTCTGATCCTGGTATTCCTTGTATTTGAGATCATCATTACCGTCTTAACGATAAAGAAATTCCTTCAACTGTCAAAGATCAAGGCCACAATAGGAACCGATAATACTATCTCATGAATGAATTCGACGAACGTTACAGCACGGCGGAAGACGCGATCTTTGATGCGTTTTTTGCCCTTTTAAAAGAAAAGGAATTTGACAGGATAACCGTTGCCGACGTTTCAAAAAAGGCGGGGGTTGTGCGAAGCACATTCTATAATCATTACGAGAACGTCCCGGCTCTTGTTGAGGCGGCCGAGGACAGGACTATCCGCGATATTTTCAGTATGATGGAAAGCTTTCATCCGAAAGATGATAAGTCCATGTGCACTTCATACTATCTTGCGATCTGCAACTACACCCAAAAGAACCCGTTTGTGGCAAACCTTCTCAAGAGCCCGCGCGGAGACGCATTCTTCGAAAAAGCCATAACGATGTTTCACGAATATGTTACGAATCTGACATCCACATCAGCCGACCGACGGGTTTCGGACGAGAAATTCTCTTATTTGATCGCCGGAATGATAGGTACCACGATCGGCATTCTTCATAAATGGATATCGGACGGATACAAAGAACCCGCCGAAGAGATCGCCGATGTCCTGACGCAGATCTTTCTGGCGGGGTTCCTTCCGTATCTGTAACAGCTTAAGCAGGAATATCTTCCAGTGCTTTTGCTCTTATGATCTTTGATGTCGCATTCTTGATGAACGGATTGTTTCTCACGACGACGCCCGTTATACGTCTGTATGTAGGCTGATTGATGTTGTATTCATCAATGAAGTTCTGGATTGATGCGCGAACTGTCTCATCATCCATACCCTTTGCCTCCACAAGCTCCTTCTCGGGATATATTCTCGCTGTAAGGCCGTTATCCTCACCGGTGATCACGACTTCCGAAATGAGCGGTGACAGTGCGATCTTGTTCTCTATCTCCTCCGGTGAGATATTCTCACCGTTTGACAGTATGATCAGATTCTTGACACGTCCGTTTATGAACAGATACCCGTCCTCATCCATATAACCCTTATCACCGGTATGAAGCCAGCCGTCCTTCAGCGTCTCTTTGGTCTCTTCCGGCATCTTGTAATACCCCTTCATCACGCTGCTTCCCCGAACGAGTATCTCATCATTCTCAAACTTTATCTCGACGTTGGGCAGCGGCTTTCCGATCGAGCCCGGTTTATGATCGCCCGGAGTGTTCGATGTGATGACCGGCGAGCACTCGCTCATACCGTATCCCTCGAGAACATCAACCCCATACTCCTCAAACTTGTCGATATAGAACGGATCGAGATGTGCACCACCCGTAAAGATTATGCGAAGTTTTCCGCCAAACACGTTCTGTGCGAGCACCTTTGCGGGGATCGAAGGATCCGCTGTCGCAAGCCTTTTGTATATCGTCTCGATCATCAGAGGGACCATGAGCATGACCTTGGGCTTGAATATGCTCATGTTTCTTACCATATGAAGGAATG
>JAFZQP010000097.1 GCA_017620345.1 Lachnospiraceae bacterium | reverse complement strand
GTATCAAAGGGCGCACGTGCTTATGCCAACCATACATATCTCGTTAAGCTGGTAGAAGCTGCAGTTGAAGAAAATCCCGAGATCCCTATAGCTCTTCACCTTGATCACGGTGATACATTTGAACTTTGTAAATCATGTATCGACGGCGGATTCACATCAGTCATGATCGATGCTTCTTCCAAGTCATTCGAGGATAACATCGCTCTTACAAAGCAGGTGGTTGAATACGCTCACGCACACGGCGTTGTTGTTGAGGCTGAGCTCGGAACGCTTGCAGGTATCGAGGATGAAGTTGTTGTTGAAGCAGGTAAGGAAAGCTACACAAAGCCCGAAGAAGTTGAGGAGTTTGTTGACAAGACAGGCTGTGACTCACTTGCGATCGCTATCGGAACAAGCCACGGTGCATACAAGTTCACAGCTGAACAGTGCACAAGAAACGCAGACGGCATCCTTGTTCCTCCGCCGCTCCGCTTCGACGTTCTTGAAGAGTGCATCAAGAGACTTCCGGGATTCCCGATCGTTCTTCACGGATCATCATCGGTTCCGCAGGAATTTGTTAAGATGGTCAACCAGTACGGCGGAAACATGCCCGATGCTGTAGGTATCCCCGAGGAGCAGCTCCGTCAGGCTGCAAGACTTGCCGTTTGTAAGATCAACATCGACTCCGATATCCGTCTTGCAATGACAGGTAACATCAGAAAGTACTTCGCAGAGCATCCTGATCATTTCGATCCCAGACAGTACTTAAAGCCCGCACGTCAGGCCGTTAAGGACATGGTTGCCCACAAGATCGTGAACGTACTCGGATCAGACGGAAAGGCTTGATACAGTCAAAATAAACATTGAAGTTAAGGACGCTCCTTCCCTTGCCGGAAGGGGCGTTTTTCTTGTATTTGACATTGTTTTATTGTATAATACATTGTCCTTATTTATGCCCTTTAGGGCGCTTTTTGGAGAGAAATGGATTTTAGACCCGCAATAGTTGCAATAGCATATAACAGACCGGAGGCACTTTTACGGCTGCTGACATCGATAGAGGCTGCCGTATACGATGAAAACGTGCATCCTTTGCTTGTTGTGAGCATAGATAAGAGCGATTCCGATGAAACAGCAAAGGTGGCGCATGATTTTAATTATACGCACGGTGAAAAAGTGATCATTGAGAGGCCCGAACGGATGGGCTTAAAGGATCACGTGCTTGCATGCGGTGAGCTTACCCGCACGTACGGGAGCATAATAGTCCTTGAGGATGATCTGTTTGTGGCACCGCGTTTTTATGAATATGCCTGTGCGGCACTTGACCATACGGAAGATGATGACAGGATAGGCGGAGTTTCACTTTACAATCACCTATTCAATGTACATACACGGGAAGGCTTTCTTGCGATCGATGACGGATATGATAACTGGTATCTCCAGATAGCCTCATCATGGGGACAGGCTTATACAGCCGGGCAGTGGGACGGCTTTGCAAAGTGGTATGCCGGCAATAAGAACAGATCGCTAGAGGGACCGTTTGTTCCCGCCAATGTGTCGGGATGGTCCGATAAGTCGTGGCTCAAGTATTATATCGCTTATCTTATTGAAACAGGCAGATACTGTATATATCCGAGGGTCAGTATGACAACCAATTTCGGGGATATCGGCTCTCATGCGTGCAAGACCGATACGGATCTGCAGGTTCCGCTCATGAATACGCGAAGATGCGTAAATTATGAATTTTCAACGCTTGATGAGAGCCGTGCGGTATACGATGCTTTCTTTGAACCCGTCGGGATACTGGCGGACAGGAAGATATGCCTTGGCGGACTTGAAGAGGGTTTTGACGCAAAAGAAAAGAGACGGCTGATCGTGGATCTTTACGGCTATAAACCGCTTGATGAGATCATATCATCCTTCAGGAATGATCCTGATAAGGAGGACGTGAACTATGTGCTGACATCAAAACGGCTGCCTTATAAAGTGATAAAGAGTTTCGCCCGGCAGATGAGGCCGGCGGATGCAAATATATTGTACGGTATACGGGGAAATGATCTTCATCTGTATGATATCAGGAAGAACGACAATCCTCCTGCTAAGGAAGATGAGGCTCTCAGGTCCTTCTATGAGTACAGAGGAATATCGGCGTCGCGTATGGCAAAGATGATCGGATACCGTCTGAAGGAAAAACTTAACAGAGACTGACCAAAATGTGCGGAATATTCGGAGTAGTAAATAAACCAATAGAGGAAGAGCTGGCCAGAGCGTGTACGGACAGAATGACGCACAGAGGTCCCGATGCGGGCAGAATATGGCAGAGCGACGGTGTGACTTTAGGTCACAGAAGGCTTGCGATACTCGATCTTTCCGAGAAAGGCGAACAGCCGCTGTCCTATGCCGACGGAAGATACATGATGGTCTTTAACGGAGAGATATATAATTTCCTTGAGATAAGGGACGAACTTGTCAGGCTCGGGTATACGTTTAAAAGTGACTGTGATTCCGAGGTCATCATGGCAGCCTATATGGAATG